>OMZX01000020.1 GCA_900315665.1 uncultured Eubacteriales bacterium | reverse complement strand
ATGATCTGGATGAGTTGAAAATTTCGGGCAAAATTGTTCCGATTAACGAAATACGACCATTGTCTCTAATGCAGGGATGATTCGTTAAGTGGTGGCTAAGACTAATGGAATTCTGAAAAGTAAGAAATGTGAGAACTAAAGGCTGGATGAAGGATTAGGAATTCGCTTTTTCATCCAGTTTTTCTTTGTCAATTTTTTCAGATGAGATCATTTCGTTCACCCAGAGGTGGAGTGAGTCTACCGTTTGAGACAGCTCGTCCAGTTTCTTCTGCATTTCTGTAAAATCTTTTATTTCTGTATCATCTATCTGGCCGTCTGAGGTGATTTCAATCAGACGGTCCTTTGTTTTGCTGACGGAATTCCTAAAAAATTCGATGTACATTATAAGGATGAACGAGAGAAGAGAACTGAATGACAAAGAGCTTAGTTTTTTCGTTGAAACAACGGTGAAGAGCCGGCTTGCCACATGCATCGACCATTGCCGGATGATGCTGCGGATTCAGACGGTTGCAGCCTGTATATATCCGATCGTGATCGCTCTTCTCATAATGCTCCTGTCTGGGAGGCCGATGGTGGCGGCATTAAGTCTGCTGCTCCTTTTGACGGTATCGGGATTTTCAGTGCTGCCGATGGTTCTTCGGGACGAACTTGGGATGATCGCTCTTACTTTTGACGGTTTTCTTATGATTGAGGCAGTGAAATATCTGTATATTACAGGTGGTGCTGCCTGTGGAATCTTGACAGCGGTTGCGGCGCTTCCGATGGTTTTCTTCTTTGTGAAGATCAAGGACAAGATGCTTGCGATTGCCGGGTTTATCCATGAGCTTCGGAATTATCATTTTGGGAAAGAAGAAGTCACGGGGCTTAAGAAGCATGGATATTACTATTATGCACCTGTCGGGCTCCTGATCAAAGAGGAGCATAAGGATATGCCGAAAAGGATCTCGGAAGACTCCGAGGAAGGGTAAGCTGCAATGAAGAACGATGATGAGTTTTTTGATTTTCTTCTTATCAATGAAATGCTGGATGAAGACGATCAGAAATCGTCCGGCAGTGGATGTGTCGGTTGCTTTATTCTAATGTTGGCATTGCCAATCGGACTGCTGATTGGGACAAGTCAGATTTTGCTTTAAAATCTTCGGCTGATTTTGGTCGATATATCCTTAAGAGAAAACAATATCGATCATTAACTTCATTTTATAAAAAGAAGCGGGATTTCAAGGATATTTGCGCATTTGAAATCCCGCTTCGTGCGTTAATATATTGTTGACAATAAATCAGCACATGCTATTTTGAATTATGTTTTATTTATTGAATCTAAGCTGATTTTCCAATATCCATTTCGACTCTTTCCGATATATTCCAAAATTTTATCTTCTGTTAGTTTTCGAATATGATATCGTACACCATCAATAGATAATCCGAGTTGATCCGCAATTTCTTTTCTGGAAATCCGTGGATTTTTTTGGATGATTTCAAGTATTTTATCGCGGGTAGTTCGGGGGTAGTTCGGAGGTAGTTCGGGGGTAGTTTCACTACCCTCTTTGCATGAATGTGGTTCGGTATCCTGCAATTTTCGGATTTGACCTTCAACATAAGCATCTTTACCTGGTCGAATGTGGCTGCCGATTCCTACAAGTTCATCAATGCTAACAGCAGTTGCTCTACACACATTAATGAAAGTATGAAGATTCGGGCCATGTTTAAGACGGCCCTCTTTCCAGGTGTTGATCGTACTTTCCGGAATTTTTGTTTTATGGGAAACCTGATAAGGCGTGATTTTCTTTTCCTTGAGTTTCTGAAATAAACTATCAAAAATTTCTTTTATTTCCCGACAATGAAGCGGTTGGATTGAAAATTTTTTCGACGTTCATTTTTATGTAGCAACTATACTCTAGGACATTTATAATTTCAGTATCCGCATAGATAAATTCAGGGAGGTTTCAAGGAAAATGACGATATTTTATTTTACGGCAACAGGTAATAGTCTTGCAGTAGCAAAGCGAGTCGGTGGAGAATTGATTTCGATTCCGAAAGCGCTTAAGGATGGAGAATCCGGATATGAAGATGATGCGATTGGTTTCGTATTTCCAGACTTTGACGGGTCTCTTCCAAGAATCATGACAAAATTCATGAAGAGTAAGAAATTCAAAGCGGATTATTTTTTTGCCATAGCGACATATGGATTTTTCCCTGGTAACTAAAGAGGATGAAAGAGTTTCGAGATGCCGCTTAGCGAGAAAATGTTTATAAATATTGGTCAAGGAGGCTTTTGAAATAAATGAAGAAGTATATCGTTAGTGCCTGTCTTTGTGGCATTCCGTGCAGGATGGATGGCAAAGCAAAACCTAATTCATTTGTGGTGGATCTCTATAAAAAAGGATTGGTTGTACCGGTTTGTCCGGAACAGGATGGAGGCCTTTCAACGCCGAGAGATCCTTCGGAAAGACTGGGAGATCGGGTTGTGTCCTGTAAAGGTAAGGATGTGACAGAAGAATTTCGTCGTGGGGCTGAGATTGATCTTGAGAAAGCCCGGACTAATGGCTGTACAGTCGCAATATTAAAAGCAAAGAGTCCGTCCTGTGGCGTGGGCATGATACACAATGGGAAATTTGACGGTGATCTCGTACCAGGAGATGGTGTTTTTACTGAGCTTTTGAAAAAAGAAGGAATTACATGTATAGTGGACACGGAAGCCGCAGTGAAGCTGGCTTAAAAAAGTGAAGAACGGGAGTTTGTTATGACAAGTGGGCTTGCAATGGAAGGCGGTGCGATGCGCGGGATGTTTACAGCCGGTGTGTTGGACGTCTTCATGGAAAATGGAATCAATTTCGATATGGCGGCGGGAATTTCTGCCGGGGCCACCTTCGGCTGTAATCTAAAGTCTAAGCAGATCGGACGGGCTATCCGCTATAACAAACGTTTTTGCAGAGACTGGCGATATGCAAGCTTCCGTTCGCTGGTTTTAACCGGAGATTTGTTCGGTAAAAAGTTCTGCTATGAGACATTGCCGGATCAGCTTGATGTGTTTGACACGAAAACCTATCGGGAGAATCCGATGAGATTTTTCCTGGGAGCTACAAATGTAGATACAGGTCATCCTGTTTTCTTTGAGTCTAAGACAGGAGATGCCCATGATATTACCTGGATGCGGGCGTCCGCCTCGATGCCACTCGTTTCGAGGATTGTAGAAATTGATGGATACCGGGTGCTTGATGGAGGCATTACTTGTCCGGTGCCCTATCGGTTTCTCGAAAAGAAGGGGTGCGACCGGATCGTCATCCTTCTGACGCAGCCGAAGGGCTATCGTAAGGAGCAGCCGAGGCTAATGCCTGCGATCTGCTTCCTTCTCCGGAGGTATCCGGCACTGGCACATGCCATGAGAGTGCGGTACCGGCGGTATAACCATCAGATGGAAGAGATTGACCGGCTCGAAGCATCGGGACAAGCGCTGGTGATTCGTCCGTCGGAGCCTCTTGGAATCGGGCATGTAAGTCATGATCCGGACGAGCTGGAACGTGTATATCAGGCCGGAAGGAGCGAAGGAGAGAAACGGCTCGAGGACGTGAAAGCGTATCTCGGCCCGAGCCTTTCGATTAAACACAATATATTTTTGATCGGTTTCATGGGGGCTGGTAAAAGCACAGTTGCGAGGGCGATGCACGATCGCTATTCGATGGATGTTGTCGAGATGGATCAGATCATCGAAGAGCGGAACGGCATGAGCATTCCTGAGATTTTTGAAAAGCATGGAGAGGATTATTTCCGGCAGCAGGAGACGAAGCTCCTCATCGAAAGCCAGTCGAAAACAAATGTCGTTTTTTCCTGTGGCGGCGGTGTCCCGATGCGCGATGAAAATGTGAAGGAGATGCGTAAAAGCGGAAAGATCGTTCTATTGACTGCGAAGCCGGAGACGATACTGGAGCGGGTGAAGCGTAGTCATGACCGCCCGCTTCTCGAACATAACAAGACGGTTTCACATATCAGCGAGCTCATGGAGCAGCGTCGTCCGAAATATGAAGCGGCAGCGGATATCGTAATCGACACAGACGGGAAGAGTGCACAGGAGATCTGCGAGGAGATTGTGCATAAGTGCATTGAGAAATAACTATTGTAAGCATTGGAATCAAAAATTGCTAAAAACAATGTGCAGGATATAAGTGAAAGACAGGAGGCGCAATGAATACGGAAATTTCAGGACATACAGGGCTTTTGTGCCTTTTAGGGAGTCCGGTGGCACATAGCTTATCACCCGCGATGCATAACGCTGCTTGTCAGGCGCTCGGGCTTGATTACGTCTATCTTGCGTTTGACGTGGCGGAGCAGGAGATGCCGAAGGCAGTTGATGGACTTCGTACGATGGGAGCGCGCGGCTGGAATATTACATATCCGGGAAAGAATATCATGTGTAAGCTGGCGGACAAGCTGTCACCTGCTTCGGAAATCTCAGGCGCCTGTAACACGATTGTCAATGATCATGGGGTTCTTACGGCCTATACGACGGATGGCATCGGCTTCATGCGTGCGGTCAAGGAAAAGGGGATTAACATCCTTGGAGAGAAGATGACACTCCTGGGTGCGGGCGGCGCTGCATCTGCAATCCTGATTCAGGCAGCGCTGGATGGCGTGCGGGAAATTGATGTCTTCAGCAGGCACAGTAGCTTCTATCCGAGGGTGGAGGAAATCGCCGCTACGCTGATGAAGCGGACAGCCTGTAAAATTCTAGTGCATGATTATGAGGATCCTGAGGTGCTTCGGCAGTCGATCACGGAGAGTCGTATCCTCGTTAATGGCACTTCTGTCGGGATGGCGCCAAACGTAGATGCATCGATCATCAAGGACACTTCGATGTTTCACAGGGGGCTTTTTGTGTTTGATGTCATCTATAATCCGATGGAGACGAGGCTTTTACGGGAGGCACGCGAGGCGGGCTGTGAGACGGCCAATGGCCTCTATATGCTGCTGTATCAGGGAGCGGCGTCCTTTAAGCTCTGGACAGGCAGGGAGATGCCGGTGGATAGCATAAAGGCAAAGTATTTTCATAGATTTTAAATGAAGTGCAGGAGAAGTCGGGTAAGATTTCTTCCATCATCACAAATATTTCCGAGGCTTCGAACAAGCAGTCGGAGGATGTAAAGCACATCACGACCGGTCTCGAGCAGATCTCGTCTGTCGTTCAGATGAACTCCGCGACAGCCGAGCAGAGTGCCGCGGCTTCACAGGAGCTGTCAACGCAGGCGCAGGCGAAGACCATGAACCAGCTCGTCGGTGCGTTCAAGCTGAAGAGCGACACAGAATAAATCTAAAAGGGTTCAAGTCATGCAAGCTATGTCTTTTTGGCATAGCTTGCATTTTTGTTGGAAAAAGAAATATGGTAGACTGTGGATAATCTTTAGATGAAGGGGTTTATGCCTTATGGAAAAGGATCTCACAGAGGGCAGTGTGCAGAAGAACCTGCTCGTTTTTTCGGTTCCATATTTGATTTCGTGCTTCCTGCAGACGTTTTACGGTCTTGCCGATCTGTTCATCACCGGCCAGTTCAATGGTGCCGCACCGATCACGGCGGTTTCAGTGGGCTCACAGGTCATGCACATGCTGACGGTCATGATCGTCGGTCTCGCGATGGGGGCGACAGTGCTGATCGGTCGGTACATTGGCGCGAAGGATCGTGAGAGTGCTGCGAAGGCAATCGGCAACGCCGTCACGATCTTTTTAATCGTCGCAGCTTTTCTGACGGCAGCATGCCTCGCTGGCATGGATGGCATCATTACAGCGCTGAAAACACCTGCTGAAGCGGTTAGCGGGACGAGAGACTACCTCTTTGTGTGTTTTGTAGGCATTCCTTTTATCGTTGCGTATAACGTCATCAGCTCAATCTTCCGCGGCATCGGCGATACGAAAAGCCCGATGATTTTTGTGCTGATTGCCGGGATCCTTAACATCGTGCTTGACTATATTTTTATCGGGCCAATGCTTATGGGCGCGAAGGGGGCGGCCATTGCGACCGTGTTTTCGCAGGCGGTGAGTGTTTGTATCGCACTTCTTGCACTGACAAAGATGAAACTTGGTATCGCATTGAAGCCGTGGGATTTGTTACCGGAGCGGGAGACAGTGCGGGCAATCCTTAGTGTAGGCATTCCTGTAGCCCTGCAGGACGGATTCATCCAGATTTCGTTTCTCATCATCACGGCGATCGCGAACAGCCGTGGCGTGGATGTCGCGGCAGCGGTCGGTATCGTCGAGAAGATCATCAGCTTCGTGTTCCTCGTGCCGTCGGCGATGGAGGCTTCTGTCACAGCGCTCACTTCACAGAACGCAGGCGCCGGGAAGCATGAGAGGGGAGAGGAGACGCTCAGAACCGCGCTTGTGTTCTGCTCCGTTTATGCTGTCGTGATGATCGTCGTGGCAGAGCTTTTAGCCGAGCCGATCGTACATGTCTTTACCGACAAGTCCGAGGCCGTGGTGACGCTCGGTGCGCAGTATCTGCGGACCTATATCTTTGACGTGTTCTTCGCCGGTTTCCACTTCTGCCTCAGCGGATATTTCTGCGCATACAACGAGGCGATTTATTCCTTCATCCACAATATCTGTGCGATCCTTCTCGTGCGAATCCCGGGGGCAATTCTGGCAACCCGTCTGTTTCCGATGACCCTCTACGCACTCGGTCTCGCCGCGCCGTGTGGCTCGCTTCTTTCGACCCTAATCTGCCTCTCCCTGCTCCGACGTGGAAAGAGGCTCGGCTACTGGCATTAAGACAACTTTTCCGCTTAGTTGCAAACTTATCGGTTAGTGACTAAAATGTAGGCAGTGGAATGCTTTTTTAGAAAGCTTGATAGGATTTACAAAACAGGAGGGATTTTTCATGAAGGATATTACGATGTTTTATCTGACGGACTGCGGTTACTGTGCGAAGGCGCATAAAGCAATGGATGAGCTTATGGAGGCGCATCCGGAATATAAGGCGCTTAAGATTACGAAAATCGAGGAGGATGAACATCCGGAAATCGCGAATCAGTATGATTATTTTGCTACACCGACCTTTTATGTCGGTAAGGATAAGATCTTTGAGGCGCATGTCGGCATGTCCTACGATCAGATCAAGGACGAGGTAGCGAATGTTCTTAAAACGGCTTACGCAGGCTGATAACTTCCTTGACATAAAATATTGGAGGAGTTCCATCGATGAGCTATTTGGAAAATAATGAAGCGTTCCTCGGCACGGGCGATAGAAACAGCAAGGGACAGACGCTCGAAGAATTTCTTGCTGCATACAATCCGAAAAAATATGATTGTCCGAGCAATACTGTCGATATTTTGATCTTTCGGAAACCGATGGACCCGAATATGAATGAAGCAAAGGCTGCCAATGCCTCCTTCATGAAGCCAAAATTAAAGCTTCTTCTCGTGCGTCGGTCTAATCATCCGTCCATCGGGTTCTGGGCAACGCCGGGTGGGTTTGTAAATCTTCATGAAACATTACGTGATGCGGCAGCAAGAGAGCTACAGGAGGAAACCGGCGTGAAAGGACTCCCGCTCGCAGAGCTTCGTACCTGGGATGACCCGGAAAGAGATCCGAGATGGCGTGTCATCACAACATCCTTTGTATCACTGATTGAAGGCGATCAGCCAATCAAAGCCGGTGATGATGCTGCTGATGCAGCTTGGTTTGAGGTAAGCCTTGACAAAATCTCGGAGGAATCAGAAGTAAAAAGTCTTATAGAGACCTATTCGATTCATCTGGACTGTTCGGAAAGAGACCTGCATCTTTCTGCGGAAGCCACCCGCACGATCAAAAAGATAGGCTGTTTCACTGAAACATCCTATGCGGTTCTAAAGAAAGACAGCATCGCCGTAGATCACCCGCTCCTGATCCTCGATGCGTGGTTGTACATTCAGAAATGCGCGAATGCAAATTGTAGTGCAAGTTAATGATGGCAAAAAGCTGACAGGGAGAACCGTCCCCGGTGTCACAAAAAGGGTGGAACAGAAGAATCCGGCTGGCGACATTTCTTTTATGCCGCCAGCCGGATCCTTCTGCTTTTCTTTTTATTTCTTTGATGTTGTGATGGAAGACTACAGATTGAATGCCTTGACAGTGTTGTCGAGGTCTTCGGCGATGTCCTGCTGCTCCTGGGACATGGTGGAAACGCTCTTTACAGTATCAGATACATCCTCGACAGAGTTCATGACAGAAGTGCTTTCAGCCGCTGTGTTCTGTGAGGACTCGGCGATATTCTGAATCGCCTGGCCAACCTGACCCATGATCTGCTCGATATCCTTTGACATATCAGCAACCTTGCCGGTGATACCTGCGAAGTATTCAGCATCCTTGCCATACTGCTCAGCGGTTTCAGTCAAGGTCTCATAATCCGGCATAACCGTATCATTGACGAAGGAGAGAAGACCCTCGGAATTTTTCGAAAGATCATTGAAGGAAACCTGAACCTTTTCGACGGTATCCTGAATATTCTTGACCGCCTCGGAGGTTTCGTTTGAGAGCTTCCGAATGTTGTTTGCAACGACTGCAAAACCTCTCCCGGCTTCACCCGCTCTAGCCGCCTCGATGGAGGCATTGAGCGAAAGGATATTGATCTGGAGTGCGATACCGTCGATGAGATTTGCAAGCTCACCGATAGAATCGACAACCTTACCGTTTTCAATGCTGACAGCAAGCTGCTCACCGAACTGCTTCGAAAGAGCACGGGCGGATTCGGAGGACTGACGGCTCTTCTCGGAAACCTCAGCCGCACGCTTCTTGATGCCATTGGCCGTAGCGAGTGCACCATTTGTTTCTGTCGCCAGTGTGTTCATAGAGGTGTTGACCTCCTCGGCGGAAGCATTGACCTGCTCCGTCGCGGCACTGGCAGCCGAGGTGGCGTCATTGATCTTATTCATGGAGGCTTCGATCTCAGCAAACTTCGCCGAAAGATTTTCGGAAGCGTCCTTCAAGCCCTGACTCGAGTTGAACATCTTCTCGGAGTGGTCTGCAATCGAGCTGATCATCTTACGGTTCTGGCGGAACATGTTGTTGAGCGCCTGTGCCATGCTGCCAAGCTCATCATGCGACTTGTTCTTTAATTCCTTTACGGTCAGATCGCCATTTGCAAGGTGATCGGAGAACTTCTGCACCTGCTTGATCGTATGCGTGATATAGCTGATGATCAGGAAGACTGCAATCGAAGATACGATCAACGCAATGATGAGAATCCGGTTCTGGGTAGCTGTCATCGCATCGACATCCTCGGTCAGTTCTGTCGCCGGAAGCTGTGCAATGATGTGCCAGCCGGTATCCGGAATGACAGAGTAGAACATCTTGTACTCTGTTCCTGTATCATCTGTGTAGGTAGCATCACCGGTTTCTGTGTTCATCACAGACTGTCCGGCGGCTGCGAGGGAAGCGTTCTTGTCTTCTGTAATCTTGTTTGCGTTCTGAAGGATTTCATCGGAAACGCCTGCGATGTAGACGCCCTCGGAGGAGAGCAGCATCGCGTTGCCAGCCTTGCCTACCTTAATGGAGGAAATGAAGTCATTAATCTGTCCAAGCTCCATATCGACGGTTACACAGCCGATATATTTGTCTCCATCATAGATCGGTGTAGAACAGGTCGACATGATAAGACCGGAGGTTGCATCATAATACGGATCCGTGATGAGCGCTTCGCCCTTCTTTGCATTCTTTGCGTTCTGGTAGTACTCCTGGTTGAAGTAATCATAATCCGCGTTGGAATATTCCATCGTGACATTGATCTTGTCACCGTCCTTCGTCACGTACGGACCGACATATTCTTCATCCGGATCAAAGACTTTCGGCTCGAACCAGAGACCACTGCCGAGCACCATATCATTTTCCTGAATGATATCACTAAGAACATCTTCATACGCCTCGAGGGTGACGCCGGTCTTATAGGAATTTGAAATGAGATCGGAGATGTTCTTCGCTGTCGACTCTACGACGTCAAGTCTGCCATTGACGCTGTTCTCTATAGAGGAAAGCGAGTTGTGCATCGATTGCTCGATCTGATTGTTCACAATCTCAGTACATGTCTTCGCGGATTGCTGTGACATGATAATCATTGCTGCCGCAATGACCGGGATCAGGACAAGCAGTACCTTGACACGAATGGACAGGATATGCTTCATAATTGCCTCCTAAGATTTGATCCTACGACGGGAGAAGCTTTTTCTGATTATCGTCAGAAAAAAAGACCCCAGTCTGTAAGAAATTTGTAAGCATTGTACTCTGATGATAAGAGAATTCCCTTATATTTGCAAGAGTTTTCGAGAGTACAACCGAGAGAAATTAATTAGAATTTCGGCGAATTTATGCATATTGATAAGATAAACAGCTAAAATTTGGATCATGATGTAAGATCGGGTAAAATATTGAAAGTTTTCATATAAATGTAGTAGAATACAGAGTTATCTGCCTAGGTATCTGGTAATGCGTAGGTATCTGGTAAAGGAAATGTGTTACTGCGATTTTTTAAAGCGTTTCGCAGATCAAGTATGCTGCTGAAGGAGAAAATAATATGGAAAGATATAGGACGAAGGGCACCTGCTCGATGGAGATTGATTTTGATATGGATGGCCGGAAGATTGGTGACGTGCAGTTCATCGGCGGCTGCTCCGGGAATACACAGGGTGTCGCAGCGCTCATTAAGGGCATGGACATCGATGAGGCAATCAGCCGGATCAAGGGCATCCGTTGCGGGATGAAGAGCACCTCCTGTCCGGATCAGCTTGCAAGGGCGCTTGAGCAGTACAAGGAGAACCATGAACTCTAAAACAGAAAAGAGCATCAGAGAGAGTCTGAAGGACAAAAAGAGAGTCGTGATCAAAATCGGTTCATCCTCGCTGGTGCATAAGGAAACGGGGCGGCTGGATCTTCCGAAAATCGAAACGCTGGCGCGAGAGGTCATCGATATTCGGAATCAGGGCAAAGATGTATGCATTGTTTCGTCAGGTGCAGGCGTGGTCGGCCGTACAACACTCGGCATCGGTAAGGCGTCGACACTGCAGGAGAAGCAGGCCATCGCAGCGGTCGGACAGGTCCGACTCATGATGATCTATCAGAAATATTTCGCAGAATACGGGCAGAACACGGCGCAAATCCTCATGACGAAGCAGACGATGTTGGACCAGGAGGGGCGTGTCAATGCGCGTAACACCTTCGAAGAGCTGTTTTCTCTGGGGGTCATACCGATCGTCAATGAAAATGATACGGTTGAGACCTATGAGTTTATGTTCGGTGATAATGACCGGCTGTCGGCCATCGTGACCGCGTTGATTCAGGCGGATCTTCTGATTCTTTTGTCGGATATTGACGGACTGTACACGGATGATCCGACGAAAAATCCGGAGGCTAAGTTTATCCCGGAGGTGGACGTCATCGATGAAACACTTGAAGGTATGGCGAAGGATGCGGCGAGTGACTTCGGCACCGGCGGCATGGCAACGAAGATTGAAGCCGGTAAGATCGCGACTTCTGCAGGTGCTGATATGGTGATTGCAAATGCAGAGGACTTCCGTATTCTCCATCATCTCATCGCCGGTGAGGAGTTAGGAACACTATTCCACGCACACCCGCATGCGTTCTATATGATGGATTTCTTGAAAAAGCTCTGAGCTGTCAAATGGTTGTCAACGGGTACTTTTTTTTCTGACAACTTAGGGATAGGCTTTTCAGACAGTTTCGCGGGAGGAGAATGTGATGAATCAGTTACAGGAGATCGGCGAGCGTGCAGTTATTGCGAAGATCGAGACGGCAAAGCTTTCTACCATACAGAAGAATAAGGTCCTTAAGGATGCGGCGGCAGCGCTTGAAGCAAACACGGATGAAATTCTGGCAGCAAACAGGCAGGATGTCGAGGATGCCCACGCAAATGGCATACGCGAGGTCATGATCGATCGCCTGACGCTTACCGAAGACCGCATCAGAGGTATGGCGAACGGCCTTCGTAAGGTAGCCTCACTCGATGATCCGATTGGTGCCGTCGGTCCGATGAAGAAGCGTCCAAACGGACTTCTGATCGGTCGTATGACAGTGCCGATTGGCGTCGTCGGCGTCATTTATGAAGCACGTCCAAACGTAACAAGCGATGTGTTCGGTCTCTGCTTTAAGACGGGCAATACTGCGATCCTCCGCGGCGGCAGCGACGCGATCCGCTCGAACCAGGCAATCGTGAAAATACTTCGGGAAGCACTCAACGAAAACCACATCACAGAAGATGCACTTCAACTCATCACAGATACGACCCACGAATCCGCAAAGGCGTTCATGCATATGAACCAGTACGTCGATCTCCTGATTCCGCGTGGCAGTGCCCGCCTCATCCGGACCGTCGTCGAAGAAGCGACTGTACCTGTCATCGAAACAGGCTCCGGCAACTGCCATGTCTACGTGGATGCTTCCGCCGATATCGATATGGCCGTAAACATCATCTTTAATGCGAAAACACAGCGGGTGTCTGTTTGCAACGCAGAGGAGTCCCTCGTCGTGCACCGCGACGTCGCCAGAGCGCTGTTGCCGGCCTTGGAAAAAAAGCTTAATGAAAAGAAGGTAGAGCTTCGGGCGGATGAGCGTGCCGGCGCCTACCTCGAGAACTACACGCCGGCGACCGAAGCCGACTGGGGCACAGAATACCTTGATTACATCCTTTCCATCAAAACCGTCGATACGCTCGACGAAGCCATCACGCATATCAATCGCTACAACACAGGCCACAGCGAATGTATCGTGACGAGAGATTACGAGAACGCCCAGCGCTTCCTCCGGGAGATCGATGCTGCCTGCGTTTATGTCAATGCTTCTACCCGCTTCACAGATGGTGAGGAATTTGGTTTTGGCGCTGAGATCGGTATCAGCACGCAGAAGCTGCACGCCCGCGGTCCGATGGGACTCGAAGCCCTTACGACCTACAAGTACATCATCTACGGCGACGGCCAGATTCGCCAGTGAAACACCCTAAAATTGTGACACCGGGGACGGTTCTATTTGTCAGCTTTTGTGGCATTAGGTGTGCCAAAAAGCTGACAGATAGAACCGTCCCCGGTGTCACAAATTATGTCCATTCATCGGGGCGGAGGAGCTTCGAACCGCCTGTCCAGCGGGAGAAGATATAGAGCAGGATCGTGCCTGCGATGGCGATGATGCTGGCGTTTGACATGAAGGCAAGCGGACCCTGCGCGCGGAAGATCTTTGCACGATCTTCACCATAGAAAATGATGTCAAGAAACGGTGCCAGGTCAAGCCATGCTATTGCGTTCGCTACAAGCTGAGCGATATTGAAGATCAGCAGGTTTTTTCCTCGGAAGCCACCATCCAATACTTGAAAGCGATGCGCGAAGCTTCCGATGCCTATACCGACGACTGCCTCTGGCAGCGCCCAGCTCCACCATATGGCACCATAATACAGTGCATCACCCAAAGCATGTCCGAAGATGCCGACGAGTGTGCCGACGATAGGACCATAGGTAGCAGAAAGCATGGCAAGGATGACCATCCGGGGCTGGAAAGCCGTCCGAAGTCCAGGGAAGGGAATCTGCGCTTCTGTCATCACGACAAAAAGGCCGATCCCGATGAGACTGGCCATGCATTCCCGTAAACCAAATTTTAAAAACTTCTTCATGCTTTCATCTACAAACCTTTCCGAATCAGCTTAAACGCAAAAATTTTCTCTTCATTTCAAGCATGAAAAGAGGATTGATTAAAACCATAGCACTTCCGCACAATACATTCAATAAATTTACGCATATTTATGTAAATATTCACCAAATGCCTATGGAAATTCCATACTTATGAGGCTATAATAAAAGAAAATGGTTTGTCAATCCGATACCGGCGGGGCAGTCAGGAACCCGTACCTTTTTAAGCCGGTACATGCAGGAGGTATTTGTCGAATGAGCAGGTTAAGTATCGTTACGAAGAACAATGCCCAAAAGACGGTGGAGGATCTTTACAAGGACCTCGAGCGACGGATTCAGGCGTCGCAGCCGGGGCTTTGTCCTGTGGACCTCGCGGAGGCTTTTTTGCATCTCTGTCATGCACAGTCCTGCGGCAAATGTGTGCCGTGTCGTGTAGGTCTCGGTCAGCTGGAATCACTGATCGAGTCGGTTCTGCAGGGAACCGCCGAGATGTCGACCATTGATCTCATCGAGAAGACAGCGGAGTCTATCTATGTTTCCGCCGATTGCGCGATCGGCTCCGAGGCAGCGCTCATGGTGCTGAAGGGTGTCCGTGGCTTCCGTGATGACTACGCCGAACATATCCGCCACGGCCGCTGTTCTGCACTGCAGAATCAGCCGGTGCCGTGCGTTTCCCAGTGCCCGGCCCACGTCGATATTCCGGGCTATATTTCCCTTATCCATGAAGGCCGCAATGATGACGCCGTGCAGCTGATCCGAAAAGACAATCCGTTCCCGGCAGTCTGCGGTCTCATCTGTGAACATCCATGTGAGCTCCGCTGCCGTCGTACGATGGTCGATGACGCCGTGAATATCCGCGGCCTCAAGCGCTTCGCCGTCGAGCATGAGATCAATAAAGTGGTTCCGAAGCGCATGGACCATACCGGAAAGAAGGTGGCCATCATCGGCGGCGGTCCGTCGGGACTTTCCGCTGCCTATTATCTCAGCATCATGGGTCACGATGTTACCGTCTATGAGCAGCGCCACAAGCTCGGTGGCATGCTCCGTTATGGTATCCCGGCCTACAGACTCCCGAGAGAAGTGCTTGACCATGAAATCGAATATCTAGAGAAGACCGGGTTCAAGACACTGACGGATGTTTCCATCGGTAAGGACATCTCCATCGAGGAAATTCGTTCACAGTATGATGCCATGTATGTAAGCATTGGCGCACATACGGATCGTAAGATCGGCATCGAAGGCGAGGATGCGAAGGGCGTCATGTCGGCAGTCGAGTTGCTTCGTGCGATTGGCGATGATGATTATCCGGATTTCACAGGGCTTGATATCGTCGTGGTCGGCGGCGGCAATGTCGCGATGGATGTCGCGCGGTCCGCTGTCCGTCTCGGTGCGAAAACCGTGACGATCGCTTACCGTCGTCGTAAGAAAGATATGACGGCGCTTCCGGAAGAAGTCGAAGGTGCGATCGCAGATGGCTGCGAGGTGCTTGAGATGTCTGCACCGGTTCGAATCGAAAAGGATGCTGACGGCCACTGCACGGCACTTATTGTACAGCCGGAGATCGTCGGTCCGATGGTACATGGACGTCCATCGCCGGTAGATGCGAAGCTTCCGGAACGCGCGATTAAGGCTGACCGTGTGCTCGTCGCGATTGGTCAGGGCATCGATACCCGTAAGATCGCGGACCTCAATGGTATCCAGATCGAGCGCGGCCGCGTTTCTGCTCTTGATACCTCGGCGCTTGCCAATGTTTCCGGCATTTTCGCCGGTGGCGACTGCGTGACAGGACCGGCTACGGTCATCAAAGCCATTGCAGCCGGCAAGGTAGCGGCAGCAAATATCGATGATTATCTCGGTTACAACCATGAAATCGTCGCTGATGTAGACATTCCGCCTGTCCGCTTTGATGATCATAAGCCGACAGGACGTGTGAGCATGAAAGAGCGTCCGGCGGCTGAGCGTCGGCATGACTTTAAGCTCATGGAATGCGGTATGACAGAGGAGGAGGCAATGCAGGAATCCGGCAGGTGTCTTCATTGTGATCACTTCGGTTATGGTATCTTCAAGGGAGGTCGAGAGGCGAAATGGTAAGCTGTACTATTGATGGAAAAACTATTTCCGTACCGGAGAGAACGACGATTCTCGACGCCGCAAAAAAGGCCGGTATCAACATTCCGACGCTCTGCTTCCTCCGGGATATTAATGAGATCGGTGCATGCCGGATCTGTGTGGTTGAGGTCGAGGGCTATGAGCGACTTCTGACTGCTTGTAACAATTCCGTGAAGGATGGCATGGTCATCCGGACGAACTCGAAGAAGGCGCGGGATGCGCGTAAGACAAATGTCGAGCTCATCCTGTCCGAGCACAATACGAACTGTGCGATCTGCGTACGCTCCGGCAACTGTACGCTGCAGCGGGTAGCGAATGATCTCAATATCCTCGGGGTTCCCTACGAGAAGAAGCTGCCGATCAATAAGGGGTCGAAGCATTTCCCGTTGATCCGGGATTATGACAAGTGCATCAAGTGCATGCGCTGCGTACAGGTCTGTGATAACATCCAGGCATCGAATGTCTGGGACGTCGTGAACACCGGCGCTAAGACAACCGTCGATGTGCGTGATGTCTATCGGCTAGAGGACAGCAAATGCGCACTCTGCGGACAGTGTATCACACATTGTCCGACTGGCGCGCTCCATGAGCGGGATGACACGGACCGCGTGCTGGATGCCCTGGAGGATCCGGACAAGATTGTGGTAGCGCAGATTGCACCGGCGATTCGTACAGCCTGGGGCGAGCCCTTCGGACTTCGTCCAGAGATGGCGACCGTGAAGCGGCTTGCGACGGCACTTCGGCTGATGGGCTTCGATTATGTCTTTGATACAGACTTTTCTGCGGACCTTACGATCATGGAGGAGGGCAGCGAGCTTCTCGAGAAGCTATCTCATCCGGATGCGAATAAGTTCCCAATGTTTACCTCCTGCTGCCCTGGCTGGGTTCGATATATCAAGGGACATTATCCGGAGTTCGTACCGCAGGTTTCTACCTCGAAGTCGCCACAGCAGATGTTCGGTGCGATCGTGAAGAGCTATTACGCGGATTATTTGAAGGTAGATCCGTCAAAGATCTTCTGTGTATCGATCATGCCGTGTCTTGCGAAGAAGGCGGAATGCGCACTTCCGACCATGACCTATGACGGGACGAATCCGGAGGTGGATGTGGCGCTTACGACACGTGAGGTGAATCGTCTCATCCGGTCTGAGCATATCGATGTGGCTGCTTTGACTGAAACGGAGCTCGACGAGCCGCTGGGCCTCGGTTCCGGCGCCGGCAATATCTTCGGCGCAACAGGCGGTGTCATGGAGGCTGCACTTCGTACGGCTTACTACCTCGTAACTGGTTCGAATCCGGATCCGGATGCATTCCAGGATGTTCGTGGTATGGATGGCTGGAAGGAAGCGACCTTTGACATGGCCGGGACGAAGCTGAAGGTGGCCGTCGTCAATGGTCTAGGCAATGCCGGAAAGCTTCTCGATGCCTTGAAGAAGGGGCGTGTATCCTATCACTTTGTAGAAGTCATGGCATGCCCGGGTGGCTGTGTCGGCGGCGGTGGTCAGCCGATTCACGAGAATCGCGAGATGGCGGCGACACGTGCGCCTTGGCTGTATCAGCAGGATCGGAACATGACACTGCGATTCTGCCATGAGAATCCATATATTCAGGCTGTGTACCGGGATTATCTCGGGAAGCCGCTGTCGGAGCGGGCAGAGGAGCTGCTTCATACCGATCAGCAGGGTTGGAACATGCCGGGTATGGGTGACTGATAAAGGCCTTCCGCGACCGGCTCGTATCGGATGAAGGTCTCGCACTGGTCGACAAGATGAGAGCATGGACTAGATGAACCAGGAGGATGTGAATTTGTTTGATGAAAATGAAAAGGTGATCGGACGGCTGCAGGCGCAGGAGGCGATCAAGAATCTGAAGCTTCATAATTTCGACGCGGATTTCTTTGAGACGGGAGATGAGGCTGTCGCTTATCTTAAGGAACATATCGCGAAGGGCGCGTCGATCGGTGTCGGCGGCAGCATGACGCTTGACAGCCTGGGCATCATTAAGTGGCTTACGGCTAATGCCGATTATCATTTTCTTGACCGCTACCACACGGATGATGTGAAGAAGATTTTCCACGAGTCACTTTCCGCGGATGTGTATCTCATGAGCTCGAACGCGGTGACGCTCGATGGGTGTCTTTACAATGTTGACGGCAATGGCAATCGTGTCGCAGCGCTCATCTATGGCCCCGAGAAGGTATATGTGATCTGTGGTGTCAACAAGCTGGTGAAAAATCTCGATGAGGCGATCGAGCGAATGAAGGCAATCGCTGCACCGGCCAATAATGTCCGGCTTCACAAGGATAATCCTTGCACGAAGCTTGGCCGCTGCATGCAGTGCACGACACCGACTTCAATCTGCAACGAGTTCGTCATTACCCGGCGCTCCGGATTGCAGGGCAGAATCCACGTCCTTCTCGTAAACGAAAAGCTCGGCTACTGAATTTGTTAAAGAGGCTGGCACACAATGGCTGCGTGACAGTCTCTTTTTGGGTGTCATTGGGTGTCAATGGGGACGGATCTCCGTGACAACTTTTTAATGCAAAAAGTTGTCACGGAGATCCGTCCCCATTGACACCCCCATTAATACCCATTGACAACTCTACTGGGACTCACTTACAGAGAATGCAATCGATTGCTATACTGGTTGCATGAATTGCAAAGAGGAGGATGTACGATGACCATTTACGATATCGCGAAAGAGGCTGGTGTTTCGGCAAGCACGGTGTCCCGGGTGATGAACGGGAAGCCGGGAATCAGCGAAGCAACACGGAAAAAGGTCGAGAAGCTTCTGTCAGATCACAATTTCACACCGGATGCCTCGGCGCAGGGACTCGTGACGCAGGCGTCCAGGTTCGTCGGCATCCTCATTGAGGATATCCGTGTGTCGCATCATACGGAATCCGTGTATGTGATCGAACAGGAAATGACGCGGCGGGGCTACACCTGCATCACGTTCAGCACGGGGCCGGATCCGACGAACAAGGCGCGATATATCCAGATTCTCGAGCAACGACGGGTCGAGGGAGCAATTCTGATCGGCTCGATGTTCGGAACGGACGAGGTGAAGAAAAGCATTGCGGAACATCTGCGCTCGATTCCGGTCGTCATCATCAACGGCGAAATCGATTTACCCAATACCTACAGCGTGCTCATCGATGAAGAACGTGGCACCGAGGACTGTGTGTCAATGCTTAAGGCGGGAGGTCGGCGGCATCTCGGCTATCTCATGGATGTCCGGACACCAGCGAACGAAAAGAAGGAGCGGGGCTTTTTCACGGGAATGTTTCGGGCGGGACTTGGTCATGCCGAGCCGTGTGTATTCTCGGGCTTTGAAAAGACTGAGGTGAATAGAGATCAGACTTCGACTTCAGCGGGTACCGGCCAGGAGGATACAAGCTTTGTAACAATGACCGGACAAAACATTGGCACTGGTGCGAGTCCGCGGGACGCGATCGAGCGGGGAAGACGTGCGACAGTCGCGCTTCTTTCCTCCATGCCGGATGTGGATGGGATTTTATGTGCAACAGATCTTGTGGCTATCGGATGTCTGCAGGAGCTTACAGAACGTGGTATCAAGGTGCCAGAGCAGATCGCCGTGGTTGGTGTTGATAATACACTCTATGGCGAGCTTTGTACACCGAAGCTGACATCGCTTGATAACAAACTTTCTGAAGTGAGTCTATCCGGTGCCAGGATTCTACTGGATGCGCTTGAGAGAAAGCCGGTCAGCCATAAGATGATGCTGTTCACGGAGATTAGGGTGCGTGAGAGTACTTGAAACTGCACATAGAAATCAAGATATAGAAGTGTATGTGCGTTTCTTATTAGAATTTCTGTATGTGAAATTCAGAGAGCAATTATATCCGATGACCTTGGAATGATTCGGTCATCGGATATTTTTTGAAAATAAATGCAATCGATTGCGCTAAAACGAGCAAGAAAATATGTGGGTAAGGAGGAAAAAGACATGCGTGTACCCTATGAAACAATGGTGAAGGAATTTACAAGAGTGCTAGAAAAGTATGGGTTTACGGAGGAACGTGCGAAGGATGCAGCGGAGATCTTCGCGCAGAATTCGCTGGCTGGTGTACAGAGCCACGGATTGAATCGGTTTCCGAGGGTAGTAGACTATCTTAAGAAAGGTGAAATCGATCCGAAGGTCGAAGCGACCTGCACAGCATCTTTCGGTGCGATGGAGCGCTGGGATGGACATCGTGGCTTCGGACCACTCAACGCGAAGCGTGCGATGAATCGGGCTGTCGCGCTTGCCCATCAGTATGGCATCGGACTCGTGGCTCTCGGTAACAATAACCATTGGATGCGGGGCGGCACGTATGGCTGGGAGGCGGCAGATCAGGGCTGTATCGGTATCTGCTGGTCGAACACCTGTCCGAACATGCCGGCCTGGGGCGCAAAGGAGCCGCGCATTGGAAACAATCCGCTGATCCTTGCGGTGCCGCGTTCAAATGGTGAGCACATCATGGTGGATCTCGCGATGAGCCAGTTCAGCTATGGCAAGCTTGAGACGACGAGACTGGCAGGCAAGCAGCTGCCTGTACCCGGTGGCTATGATGAAGATGGCAATCTTTCGACAGATCCGGAAGCCATCGAGAAATCCAAGCGGTCACTGCCGATTGGTTTCTGGAAGGGGAGTGGACTTTCCATCCTGCTTGATATGATTGCAACAATTTTGACCGATTCAAATTCTGTTGCAAAGATCGGTACCTTCGGCGATGAGATCGGACTGATTCAGATTATGATTGCTATTGATCCGGGAAAATTCCAGGATGCACATGTGACTGATGAGATTATCGAATCCATCATGGCGGATGTTTCGAAAAGCGAGCCGGTGCAGGAAGGTGGCGAGGTCCGCTGCCCCGGTGTCGGCGAGCATAGAAAACGTCGTGATAACCTTGCAAACGGTGTCGAATGCGACGAGGGCAAGTGGAACGAAGTTCTCGCGATGTAAAAAAGCTTTATGAGGTCAGGAGACCTGATGAGGTTCTTACTGCCATTCATGGCAGTAATCCACTCGGATTTTTATCAATTGGCTGATGGATTGGGTTATACCTACAATCCATCAGCAATCTACACAATTCCAAGATCATAAAATCAAAGAAATATGAGGAGAAAGTCGATGAAATGGAGACCGGCTATGAGAAGGCAGAGGAGGGCTTCCAGTTCGGACTTCCGTTTGTACTGCTCCGACATGTAGTGCCGTATGATACGACGACGCTGAACTATAACTGGCAGATCTTCGGGACGCAGGCGTTTTCACTGTATTCGCGTGTGACGAGCTATGTGGACGCGGCTGCAGCGGATGAATCACTGCATGCGATCCTTCGGTTCCTACGAGCGAAGGGTTTTGTGAAGAGTGATGTAAGCATTGAAGGAAGGAATGGTAGCGAAACAGGAGAGACAGGGTCGGATTTAGGTGCTTTTGATTTAAGTCACCCGGTGCAGACTGCAGTGCCATCCGTTCTCTACCGTGAAAGTAATATGGATACCGCGTTGTCAACAGCAGGCGGGCTTCTCGTTCGGTATGCGGATCCGGGAGACCACATCAAGGGCGGCGCTTTGCTTGGGCGGATCGAAAATCCGTGCGATGGCGAGACGCTTGAAGAGCTGCGTGCACACGGGATGGTATTGTGTTCTTTGCACATCACGCGAATCTCATAAACGGGCATGAAGTGGCGTTCCGCGTTGTGCCGGACTGATAGGAAAAAATTATTTTAGTAGATTAAGAGACTGAATTTACTATGAGGCATCGGTTTTGAAACCGATGCCTTTTCGCATATAAAATTCATTCCTATTTTTTATGTTTTGTCGTTTTTGACGGTATAAAAAGGTATAATAAATGGACACAAAATGGAACATAACGGAACTATATTGACAATAAGGAACATATAAGGTATAATCATGGCATGAATTTGACATAACCATTTTTAGTGTACCAATGCATACACTGCGAACAAGTATGATGGAGGAGACGACGATGACAATAGAGGAAATGAAGAATCGGAAAAGGGAACTTGGTTATACGATTGATAAGCTTTCTGCTTTATCCGGCGTGCCGGTAAGTACGCTTAGAAAGCTGTTTTCCGGACATACAAAAAGTCCTAGGCAGGATACGATTGAAAAACTTGTCCGTGTGCTTGAGGATGATCATTATCGCGAGATTTCTTTGACCAGATTTTTGAGAAATGAAAGTCATACGATGCACTATGCGTCGCCAACTTCAGGGACAGGAGAATTTGTAAAGGAAAATTTCGATACATATGGCAGTAGTGCCTTAAAAGAGGAAGATGGCGACGTGGTAAAAACGGCTCAAGTCGACAATCCGTATGGCAATAAGATGCAGGGCGATTACACTGTCGAAGACTATCTGAAGCTGCCGGATGATAAGAGATACGAACTGATTGATGGCGTCATCTTTGAAATGGATGCACCAACCTCAAATCATCAGGTGCTTGCCGGATATTTGTATCATAAATTGATGTCATGTATAGAAGAGCATCCTGAGGTTCCATGCTATCCTTACATTGCCCCGCTAGATGTGCAGCTTGATAAAGATGAGAAGACGATGGTGGAGCCTGACGTTATCATAGCTTGTGATCCGGCCTTAAACATAGGAACACGTCTTTTCGGTGCACCGGAATTTCTCTGTGAAGTGGTGTCTCCTTCATCAAAAAAGAAGGATATGTTTATCAAACTGAACAAATACTTAAACGCCGGCGTGAAGGAATACTGGATGATTGATCCGGAGAAACAGACGGTAGTTGTTTATTTGTTTTATAAAGAAGACCAAATCGCAGTATATAGCTTTGATGATACCATTCCTGTTTCGATATCAGACGGAATCTGCAATATTTCCTTTGCTTCGGTTAAGAACAGACTGGTGAAGATTGATCGATGAAATAAGATCAATGTCTCACATAATAGTCATAAGATTTATGTGAGACATTTTAAATCAAATGTTGTTTTGAAAATAATATTTATACGTTTGATGCATTACAAGCTGGATGTTCTGACCGCCCAGCGGAGCTTCGTCGAGTGTGCGCGGGGATTGCGATAGCATTCCTCCTTAGTGGGGCGGATGACATCGCGGGCAACAGCACTGTAGACACCGGACTTTTCGAGTGTCTTGAAGGATTTTTTTACGAGACGATCTTCACCGGAATGGAAGGTAAGAATCACGACGCGGGCACCAGGCTTAAGTATCCCCGGAAGCTTTTCGAGAAATTCATCGAGGACGGTGAGCTCCTGGTTTACTTCGATGCGAAGCGCCTGGAACACACGGGCAAGTGATTTCTTTAGAGTCTCATCCTGTTCCTTCGCCGGGAGCTTTTTGAAGGTCTTTGAATCTTCGAGCAGGGCTTTTTCTACGATACTGCGAAGTGCTGCCGTGGTCTCGATGCTGCCGCCACGCCAGTAGACGTGGTGGATGGCTTTTGCGATGTCCTTTGCGTATGGTTCATCGGAATTCTCAGTTAGAATATGCTCGATATCGTCCTCTGAGAGATGTGAGAGGTGCTCTGCGGCGCTTTCTCCCTGCTCCGGGTTAAAGCGGAGATCGAGTGGACCGTCAGCTTTCCAAGTGAAGCCACGTTCCGGATTATCGATCTGCATGGAGGAGACGCCGAGATCTGCCATCACGAAATCAAAGTGTCCATATTCAGCGGAGATTTTATCGATATTTCGGAAATTATCATGAATCGGCGTCCAGATGGCTTCGTCGAAGCCGCGGTCACGAAGCCGCTTCGTGGTCTTCTCAATCTCAATCGGGTCATAGTCGATGGAATAGAGATGTCCGTAATTGGTTCGATTTGAGACGGAATCTGTTCCCGTATTTGAAGACTTCATCATATCACCAGCATCGAAACTGGAATTGTCTTCGACGTGATTCTTTCCAAGCAGTGTCTCCAGAATCCTTGTACTGTGACCGCCATAGCCTAGCGTGCAGTCGAGACCGATATCGCCGGGTTGAATCTTCAGCGCATCGAGAACTTCTGCAACCATGATCGGGATGTGCATGCCGGCAGGCGTGTTACCCTTTCCGATGATATGCTCAATCTCGTCCTGATACTTCTCCGGATTCTGCTCCTTGTATTTCTCTTCAAATCTCCGCGGATACTTCCCGCTATAGTGTGCGCGACGCTTGTGTGGTACTGCGTCTTGGTTTGTGCTTATATTAGAATTTTCGTTGTTATTTTCCATATTCAGGACTCCTGTCCACTTGATCTTCTTCCGACATTCTATCGAAAAGCCGAAGATTCTGCAATCCATATGGTTGTCAGAGAGAACCGTCCCCGTTGACAACTTCTTGCCATTGTAAGAAATTTGTAATATTCGAATTGCGGGCGACATTCTTAAGGAAACGTGGTATCATACTGAGCAGAGAGCTTTAAAGGAAACGTGGTATCATACTGAGCAGAGAGCTTTTTGAAATACATAAGAAGCTGAGAGAGGTGCACAGGAAGCTTTTGAGGTGTTGTATGGCGGAATATGAAGGAATCAAAAGTAATAGAATGAATGGGCAAGCCTTCATGACGAGACAATTCTCGCGTTGCAGGATTATATCGCATGCGATCCTCTATGTTCTTTTTTTGCTTTTCCTGACAATGCCTACATTTCCGGCTTTTGCGGAGGATTCCGGCGGCTATGTCGAGACGATCTACAGTCGTGAAAACGGACTGTCCTGCGGTGAAGCGAACGATATCACAGAGACCAGCGACGGTATCCTCTGGATCGGCACCTATGCCGGCCTCTACCGCTATAACGGTAAGGAGTTCAAGCTGATGCGGGATTTCGATTCCGTGCGAAACGTGAACTGTCTTTATGTAGACGATGCGGATCGTCTATTTATTGGCACCAATGATTCTGGCGTCTCTGTGTCCAAGCAAGAAACAGTCGTTGATGTCATGAACGAAGCAGAAGGCCTGGATGCAAACTCGGTCCGGGCAATCGTGAAGAGTAGTGACGGAAACTATTATATCGGTACATCCGGTAATCTCCAGATTTTTTCATTTGAAGAGCCGGAAGCAGGATCCGGCACAGCGGGCGCCGGGACAAATGATTCCGCGCAGAAAACCTCTAAGACAGCAAATGATGCAGCAGCTTCTGAAAAATCCGGTGGTCTCAAGCTTCTCGGTACGCTCACCGGAATCAATTATGCGCAGAGCCTCAGCGCTGACAGAGACGGACATGTGGCAGCAGTCACCTCTGAAGGTACGCTTTATATTCTATCCGGTTCCGAAATCCTCAGTACCTTAGAGGATTCCGCGGAGCAGGAGGTTTTTTACACCTGCACCTTTACAAAAGATGGCACACTCTATATCGGCACCTCCGGGAACCGAATCCTAAAAGGAAAAATCGAGGATGACCGCTTCGTAGAAACCGGTGAGATCCGATGCGGCGGTTTACTGCAGATCAACCGTATCGTTCCCCATGATACGCTTCTTTATATTTGCGCTGATAATGGTGTCGGCTATATCGATGAAAATGAGCATTTTTCTTTATTTAGCACGGCACAATTTAACAACTCCATCGATGGCATGGCCGTCGATTATCAGGAGGATCTCTGGTTCGTGTCAAGTCGGCTCGGTGTACTCCGTCTGTCTCCCTCCAAATTTAATGATCTATACCTGGGAGCGGGTCTCGATGAACGTGTCGTAAACTCTACCACTATGTGGAATGGTATGCTGGTCGTCGGCACCGATTCGGGACTGGATATGCTGTATTCGGATGGCTCCGGTGCGGCATCCAACACGCTGACAAACATCCTTCATGGTGTCCGTGTCCGCTGTGTACAGGTAGACAAGGATGGATATCTGTGGATCAGCACCTATGGTAAAGGACTTGTACGCGCGGATAAAAATTATTATCTGACATTTTTTAACCGCGGTTATGGTGAATATGGCGACCGGGCACGGGTTTCCGTGACACTTTCGGATGGTGCGATCCTGTCTGCGAGTGACAGCGGTCTCGATCTTATCGAGGATAGCAGATCAGCAAGTCACATATCCTATGGAGAAAAGCTCGGCAGTGCGCAGGTGCTCTGTCTAATCGAAGCAAAGGATGGGACCATCTATGCCGGCACCGACGGCGACGGCATCGCCGTACTGAACCGTTCATCTGGTTCAATGCCTTCGTCCGCTGCACAGGATGCTTCGCTTGAAATCACCCGTAAAATCGAGCAGGAGGATGGTCTCAGCTCCGGTGTCATTCTCCGCATCGTACAGAGTGCACGTACCGGCGGACTCTATATCGTAGCGAGCAACGGACTCAATTACATCGCACCTGATGGAAGCATTAGACTGCTGGAAAACTTCCCGTATTACAACAACTTTGATGTCGTGCAGGACGGAAATGGCGAGCTCTTTATCCTGTCGAGTGCCGGCATCTATGTGGTGAATGAGGATGCGCTTCTTCGTGGCGAGGCGGTCGGCGACCAGCTGCTGGATCAGACAGCCGGACTCAACGTTGCGCTTACGACGAATTCATGGAATTATCTGTCGGAGGATCAGATGCTGTATCTTTCGACGAGTGAGGGCGTGTATTCGCTAAAGCTTTCTGATTACATGAGCCGGTGGAAGGATTACCGGATGCAGATTGATTCGGTCGAGGCGGATGGTGAGAAGGTGCTGCCGGGTGAGGATGGTACGTATACCATCGCACGGTCGACAAAGAAGCTTGAGATTTTCCCGGAGATCATCAACTTTTCGACCGAGGATCCCTTCGTACAGTACAGGCTTGAGGGCTTCGATACAGGCTGGACGAAGCTGCGGGAGAGTGAGCTCTCGAGCGTCGTCTATACGAACCTGCAGCCGGGGAGCTATCGCTTCATTCTGGATGTGGATGATGAGGATGACACAGTGCTGGGCGAAACCAGCTATGGCTTCGAAAAGCAGAAGGCGGTGCAGGATATGCTCTGGTTTAAGCTGTTTGAGGCGATCATCATCAGTGCTGTAATCATTTTCCTGACATGGCTCTTTATGAAGTGGCGGAACCGGGAAACGCAGCGTCGTCAGGAACAGGAGCTGGAAATCACCAGGCAGCAGGCCGAGATGGCCAGGCAACAGCCGAGATGGCGCGTCAGCAGATGGAGCTCGCGAAGCAGCAGGTCGAGGTTTCCAATGCTGCCATCATGTCCATCGCAAAGGCAGTCGATGCCAAGGATGTACGTACGAGTCAGCATTCATCACGCGTATCGCGGTATTCGGAGATGCTTGCACGGCATCTTGGCTTTACTGATGCGGAATGTGAGAATATCCGTAAGGCGGCGCTGGTCCACGATATCGGTAAGATCGGTATCCCGGATGCAATTCTAAACAAGCCGGGAAAGCTGACCGATGAAGAATACGCGACGATGAAGACGCATGTTTCGAAGGGCGCCGAGATTCTCAAGGATATCACGTTCATTGATCATGTGGTTGACGGTGCACTGTATCATCACGAGCGATGGGATGGAAAGGGCTATGTACATGGCCTGAAGGGTGAGGAGATTCCACTGTACGGCAGAATCATCGGTGTTGCGGATGCGTTTGATGCGATGACGGCGAACCGTGTCTACCGTAATCACCTTGATAAGGACGAGGTCATCGCAGAGCTTAAACGCTGCCGCGGTACGCAATTTGATCCGGAGATCGATGACATCATGCTGTCGATGATCGAGAGCGGTGAAATCGACATGGACTGGCTGTACCAGCAGATCGATCAAGGAAAATGAAATGTGACACCGGGGACGGTTCTCCCTGTCAGCTTTTTCATGAAGACCTATGTCTTCGAAAAAGCTGACAGGGAGAACCGTCCCCGGTGTCACATTCGGCGTCACGAAAAAAGCTGACAGATAGAACCGTCCCCGGTGTCATGTTTCGGTGAAGGTTTCGACGATTTTATGAGCGGGAGTGATGGAAATTCGGCAAAAGTTCGATATACTTGTAGGATAGAAAGAGGTTTCGAGATGGAAATAGATTTCACGGATCTTTTGTTCGCACTTTCCTTTGCATTGGATGCCGTCGAGGCAGAGTTTGTCGGCGCGACGACGGGGCATGGCAAGCGGTGCGCTTACATTGGGATGAAAATGATGCAGGAGGAGGGACTCTCAGATGCGGAGCTCGTCGATTTCGTCGGCGTCACGCTTCTCCATGATAATGCGCTATCTGCCTACTATCGTGAAGAGCTGAATCCGGGACTTCTGCATCGGGCCGCCGAAGATCTTTCATTCGAAACGGAAACCAGGTTGCCGGAAAAGAAACATGTGAATATGGCTGGAGCAGTAGCGGAAACTTCTGAAAAGAAGCATGCAAAAACGAGCCAAACAGAAATCGGAGATGCAGAAGAGCAGCAGATTGCAGGAAAACCTGATGGACATCCGCAGGCTGCAGATGCAGTATTCAGCATGAAACGGCGTGTGAATGATGTAAAGGTTTTAGCCAACCGGCGGGACTCGAAGGATGCCGATCAACGTGCTCTTTACGTCCGCGGCGCGGATCATTCGGTACTTGGCGAGCGGGCCATCCGGAAGCTGCCCTTCCATACCGATGTGAAAAACGCGATTCTCTGGCATCATGAAAACGCCGACGGCTCCGGACCGCTTCATGTGCGCGGCGAGGAAACCTCACTCTATGCGCAGGTCATCCATCTCGTCGATGTGCTGGATGTCGAGCTCGACCTTCGGGAGGTATCGGAGGAAAAGTATCAGCAGTGTCTCGATTTTCTGAAGGAATATGAAGGCAGATATTTTACGCCACGTGCGGTAGCGCTCTTTCGGAAAGCCGTGACCTATCCTGCGCTTCATGAGATGCAGGAGACAGGCGCAGAGGAATGCCTCCGTAAGGCGCTTCCACTGAAGGTAGAGGATTACACAGAGGATGAGGTGCGAGGCATTGCCTCCTTCTTTGCTGGTATTGTCGACTATAAATCGCCCTTCACGAAGGATCATTCTATGGGTGTCGCCGATAAGGCCGAGAGAATGGCGCGGTTTTACAAGTGGCCGGAGGAAAAGGTCATCCGATATTATTTTGCGGGTGCCATGCATGACATAGGGAAGCTCATCGTATCCAATGATATCCTCGAGAAGCCGGACCGGCTGGATGCCGATGAATTCCTGAAGATGAAGGATCATGCGGCTGCGACGCGCTTCGTGCTATCTAAAATCAAGGGCATGGAGGATATCACAAAATGGGCGGCAAACCATCACGAGAAGCTCGATGGAACCGGCTATGATCTCGGACTGACCGGCGACGAGCTCTCCTTTGAGGAGCGTCTGATGGGCTGCATTGACATCTACCAGGCTCTGACGGAAAAGAGACCGTATAAGGAAGGACTTAATCATGAGAAGTCGATCAGTATCATGCGGAGCATGGCGCGTGACGGGAAGATTGATACCGCTATCGTCGAGGACATGAATACGGTATTTGGCGGGGATCATGTCAAAAACGGGAATATTTCCCCCGATATGAATCTGCTTCCACTCTGGAAATGTCTGGTCTGCGGTTATATCTATGAGGGTGAAGAACCACCGGAGAAATGTCCGCTCTGTGGTGCCGCAGGGTACCGGTTTCTGCCGCTTGGTAAGTAAAATATGAACGGAATAAAGCTGATCTGTCGAATATTCATCATCTATCTGATCACCATTAATATCGTAGCCTTCGGACTGTATGGGCATGATAAATCGCTGGCCGTGCGGCAGGAGTGGCGTGTGCCGGAGAAGACGCTGCTCACAGTTGCGGCAGCAGGCGGTAGTGTAGGCGCGCTCATCGGGATGCATGTCTTTCATCACAAGACGCATAAGCCGGCGTTCTACATTGGCGTCCCCGCCATGATGGGACTTCAGATTGTCGTGCTCGGGTGGCTCTGGTGGCGATTTTGCAGATAAACAGGGCATTTTCATATATAATCTGCAATGATATATTAGATTTACTTATATCATCTGCTTTTAAATGAAAATTAGGAAATAATAGATGCCAAAGAAGGAAAAAAAACCAAAACCAAAGAAGGAGAAAAAGCCGAAGAAGCCGTGGAAGCAAAGGAAACCGAAGCTGAATCCGGATGGAACACCTAAGAAAAAACCAAAGATACTGGTAATTCTGCAACGGGTTTTGCTGGGAATCGTAATTTTAGCACTGCTTGCCGTGATCGTGCTCGCAATCATCAGGCTCTGGCGGGTCGGTTTCATCCGGACAGAGACGGAGGAAGATCGGAAATACAGGCTCTCCCAGCAGGAGACGACGGCACCGGAAACTTCACCGGTTGAAACATCAGTACAGTATCCGGAGATGGCACTCTACGGGGGTAACAACTGGCCGGGTTATGCAACACCTTATCCGTCAAGCTATACGTATCGGTACAGTATCGGAGGTAATAATGGAAATGCTTACGGTAATGGCGCAGCAGGTGCAGGCGGAACAGCAGGTACGGGAAATGGCAGTGGAAGCAGCGGCTCTGGTACAGCGGAAAGTACCGGCATCAGGTCAAAGGGCTACGGTATGCTGTTTGATACGGTCGGCGCCGGCACGGATGAAAACGGCGAAGCCGTGACGACTGCAGCAGAAACAGAGGATGGCAAGGTAACCGGCCCGAACAGCCCGAATGCCCCGAATGATCCCTATGTACCGACACTTCCGGCAGAGACACCGCAGGTCATCACGGATCCCAATGGGGAAAACAGTAATGCAATCGCACAGTCCCAGCAGGAATCGCAGGAAAAGCTGCAGGAAAAGAGAGCAGAGCGGGAAGCCTCCGGTGATGTCCGGACCGAGACGAAGCGCTCTCGGTATAATGTGTTCAACTATTAAAGAATTTGATATTTTTCCTTCAGGAAGAATTGCTTTCTTGAGAAACTGTAGGGGCCCGGGGCACCACACATTTATTGATTGGCAAGCTCCTTTTGGAAAGCATTAAAATCAGCAGAATAAACTTAGAAAAACCATTAAATTCAAAACGAATTTTTGAAATGCTTGAAAAATTGTTAATATATATTTTTTCAAAATCTAAAATTGCGTTAAAATAAGCATAAAGAAGCAGAAACTATACATGCTTTATGGGCGAATAGAACGCTTCAGTTAGAAAGTGGCTTTTGCCATTATGGTGAGTGAGAGTAAGTGTAATTGGGAATGAGGAAGGAGGCAGGCTTTGCACTGTTTATGGATGACTTTGGTTCCAGCCGGTCGAGCCTTTCTAGTCTCAATGTGCTGCCGTTCAGCCTCATCAAGATCGATAAGAGTCTCGTTGATTTCATCGGCAATCCGCAGGGCAATAAGGTGATTGAAACGACGATTGACCTCGCAAAGGATCTCGGGCTCACGATCGTGGCGGAGGGTGTCGAAAATGAAGCACAGCTTGAATTTCTTCGTCAGAAGGGCTGCGACATCATCCAGGGCTACTATTTTTCGAGGCCGGTGCCGGTAGAGGATTTTGAGGAGCTTCTTAAAAAACGTAGCGTGCCGGAGCAGAGAGTCAAGCTGAAGGAAGCCTAAGACCACTCTGCCCACTTGGCAAGCGCCTAAGTATATCGAAGCGCGTATGTTGAAGCAGAGAACTTTCGTTCTTAAAGCATAGCTTTGTATAAATTTTAGTACAAATCCGAATAAACAGCTTATATAATGAGCATAGAGATTTCAGAAGGGTCTCTATGCTTTTTTGAGTCCCGGCAGGTAGGATACAGAGTATGGAAAAGTACGGCGTATATAAAAATGATGCATACGAAGAGACATTAAGCGGCTATGACGCGGTCCAGATGGTCAACTTCACAAATGGCCTCAATCGCATCATGGTAGAGTCTGTGAAGTCGATGGATCCGCAAAAGGCGGTTTCGAGCTTCCTTGAGGGACTCGGAAAGCTTTTCGAGGCGGAACGCGCCTATATCTTCGAAATCAACGGCCGCGGGAACTATAGTGCATCAGCAGAATATGTACAGCCTGATTTTCCATCCTATAAGGACAAGCTGCAGGATCTTTCCGAAGAGAGACTCGGACATGAATGGTTCGATGCGTTCCGGGCGGATCATGGTTTCATGGTTACAGATATGAAGACCTACGCGAAACAGGCGCCAGAGATGTACGAGAAATTCGTGAAGTACCAGGTAAAGCGCATCGTAGCCTGTCCGCTGATCTATGGCGGAAGTCTCCATGGCTTCATTACCATGAATAATGTTCCGGATAAATTTCTGCGTGCCGGCACCGCCATGCTGCAGATCGCAACGAACTATCTGTCCGCCTATTTCCGTTCCATGCGGACGGTTGCCTTCACCGGAGAGGGCAGACATATCGATCAGGTAACCGGCCTCTATAGCCCCACTATTTTCCGACGCACCTTCCAGGCCTTTATGGATGCACACCAGCGTGGTGAAAAAGAGGGGCAGTGGGCGGTTATCTATTTCAACACTTTTCAGTTCAGCTCGTTTAACAGCTCTCACGGCTACGAGGAGGGCGATCGCTTCCTCCGCGAGCTTGGCCAATGCATACGTCGGGCAATCAGATCGGATAATCTGACACGGACGGAAGCTGACCGCTTCTACGCGCTCGTCGAGGCGGAGCGGGCAGAGACTGTCGTGCAGGGCGTGCATGAGGAAATGCAGCATCACGGGAACCTGAGCGCCGATGTTTACGCGGGCATCTATATCATCGACGAAGACCTTCACGAGGCATCCCGTGCGATGGATCGTGCAAAGCTTGCTGCCGATGCCGTAAACGTCGACCATGTGCATTATTATCGATATTTCAGGCCCGAGATGGAGGAAAATCTGAATCTCCAGTCCTATCTCGTGAGCCATGTGGATGAGGCAATCGACAGAGGGTTCGTACAGGTATACTATCAGCCGGTTGTGAGCACATTAAGCCACCGGATCAACGGATTCGAAGCATTATCGAGATGGATCGATCCGGTTTATGGCTTCCTGAATCCGGCGTCCTTCATCGATACGCTCGAAGATGCGAGACTTCTCTACAAGATTGATCTCTATGTGATCGAATGCGTCTGCCAGGACATCGTGAACGCGCAGGATAGAGGCATCCCGCTTTCTGGTATTTCTGTCAATCTGTCACGGCATGACCTGGAGCTTCCGGGACTTCATGAGAAGATCAACCAGATTCTTTTTAAGTATCGTGTGCCCCATGATGCGCTGCATATGGAGATTACGGAGACGGCGCTTCTCGACAGTGAGAGCATCGTACAGGAGCATATCAAGCGGTTTCATGACGATGGCTATCAGGTATGGCTTGATGATTTCGGCTCGGGCTATAGCTCCTTAAACACACTCCAGAATTTCGATTTTGATGTCGTAAAGATCGACCTCATGTTCCTTCGTCATGAGACGCCGCGGACCCATGCCATCATGGCGTCTATTGTCGATATGACGAAGCGGATCGGCATGGTCGCGCTGACCGAAGGTGTGGAGACGAAGGAGCAGTTTGAATTTCTCGAGAAGATCGGATGTAACTTTGCCCAAGGGTACTACTTCTCGAAACCACAGCCTCTGGCGGAATTGCCGAAAAATGAATTTTTACAGTCACTCGGACTCGTATTGCCGGATGAACGTGTGTTCTTCTGGTCGATGGCCCATCTCAATTTCCTGAATCCGATGGGCGTTTTTGACGATACGGACGGAGAAGAGTTCGAAAAGATTCCCTTTGCTGTACTCGAGATCAACGGGCAGCATTTCCGCGCCCTTCATGCCAATGCCTCCATCATCGGCTACGCGAAGAAGTTTATGGGCATCGAAAATCCTTTGGAGGGTACCTTTACCAGGAATCCTGGCGAGAGAGCCTTCCAGGGGCTCCTTCGTCATGCAGAGGAAACGGGTGAAACAGCATACTATGACTTTGTGACTTCTGATGGCGTCGCGCGTCTTCAGGTCCGGTTCATCTCAAGATATCGGGAGCGGACCGCGTTTCTGATCGCGGTTACGAATATCAGATCTTTCTTGCAGCGTGCGATGGAGACGAGGAAGGATATTAAAAATATCATCACGAATATGTATGATTCAATCCGTGAAAGCGGTGATAAACCGTTCGGTTTCTTCCCGGAGGATGAAAGTAAGCTTCAAAACAGTGGCGAATCACTTGGAAAAGCTGTAAGAGAGATTGCACAGACGGTAGCTGAAGAAGCTGCAGAGCGAAGTGATGCTTTAATATCGACCGTAAAGGAAGCAAGACAGAAAGTCGAAACGGATAAAAATATTTGTAAGAATATCACAGATGCGATGTCGTCTGGTGCTGCACGCACACCTTCAGCCGGCTCTGTCTGGAAGGATTCGAAGCTTGAGACAGCTTTCTTCGGCATGGAGTCCTTCATGGACGGCAAAGACGCCTTTCTCCAGAGGATGCACGATGAAAACAAGCGCTGTGGTGTCATTTCTTTGCAGATCCTCGGACAAAAGGAGTTTGCGCGGGCTTATGATGAAAAGGAACGGGAGCTTCTATTATCTACCGTAGAAGATGCCATCCGCAGAAGCTGCGATGAGGAGACATTGATCGGCAGTGTCGCACCGGGCGATGTGTCGATTCTGACTGTCTGCAGAGACCGGACCGAGCTTCGCTATCTCGAGGAGCAGCTGACGAAGGTACTTACGTCGATACATAAGCTGCCGGATGGTGTGCCGGTGACGCTGTATTTTCTGATCGGCGGCATGCTGCACAAGGAAAGCCGGGATATCAATGAGACCATCGCGCTTTCGAAGGCGGATATGAAGTCGCAGGAGGAGGTACGACTGGCGGCACTTGATATGGCGCATAAAAATGTCGTCCATGCGACGAGTGCGCTAAGGCATGCAATCGAGGATAAGACGCTTAAGGTGCTGTATCGACCGCGGATCGGCGGAATCAGCAATCAGATCGTCTCCTTCGGTGCGGCAGTGCGCTGGTTTGATGAGGATGGCAATATTATGCTTGCCAGAGAATACTATGAGGATGTCATTCGAGCAGGACTTTCTGATGATGTCGAGCGGTATGTGACGGAGGAAATATGCCGTGATATCCATAAGTGGCAGGAGGCCGGGAAGCGTGTGCTACCGGTCAATATTCACTTTGCGCTGAAGAGCTTCGAGGATCCGGGATATTTCGATACGATCAGAGAAATCCTCGAACGGTATCATGTTGATCCATATTTTATTACGATTGAGTTCTCTATGAAGGAGCTCACGGAAAATCCAATCCTTGCGGAGCAGATGGTTATGGGCTTCCGAAATTACGGACATCGCGTACGTGTCAATGAATTTAATAGTGATTTTGATTCCATCGCAATGTTTGGACGACTGCCGTTTGATTTCGTACGGCTGACCGTGCAGAACAATCCACTCTCAGATGAAAAGAGCCGGATCGTGATGCGTGAAATGGTCAATATGCTGAAGAAGCTCGGTGTCTATGTCGTCGTCGATCGCATCGCGACGAAGGACCAGGCGGATTTCCTTAGGGCCATCGGCTGCAACAGTATGTCCGGCGACTACTTCGGGAAGCAGATGCCGGCGAGTGAGATCGATCAGTATCTCAAAGAAACGGGTTATACCATGGCGACGCAGGCGGAGCTCGACATGCTTCGGAAGCTCGGCGCTGTGAACCCGATGGATCTAAACACCACCGAGCGTGTGTTTAACTCGAAGATTCTCGAGGAGCATACAGTATCGTATATCACCCGTCTTCGCGCCAATGCTTCCAACAGGGTGATTGGCGCTGAAGCCGGAAGGGTAGTGTCTTCGGAAGGTGAGAGTGGTGAAGCATCGGTATCTGCTGGCAATCTGCCACGAGACCGGTTTGAGACCATTTTTACCAATGAAACCGGCATCGAGAATATGAAGAAGTTTGGCTTCCGGAATCTGCAGGAGATGAATGATTACTCGAATTCTCCTGCGTTCACCGGCTATCAGCAGATGATCGACTGCATGAATCAATGCGAGAAGATCGGGGATGTCGCGGAGGCGGATTTTCGTTCCGAGCATCTGCACGCGGGACTCCGGATGGAGCTTGTGTACGAGCTTGACGGGAAGCAGTACTTCCTTAGTCTCATGCGGAATCCGGTGAAGGTGAAGTGAAGTTTTGAGTGAATTTACAGGTGGCTATGCGGAGGGGCTGTCGCAGCAAGCGGCAGCCCCTTTTTGCACCGGTCTGTGGGAGGGGCACCCTAGCTCACGGCTCGGAAATCTTAGCGCTATCCAGGTGCTCCAGCCGGGCCGGCCCAAAAAGAGACTACCGCTTGTTGCGACAGCCTTGGCTGCGGTTAAAAGTGAATTGATTTTTGATATATCAAATATTTACAATGATTACGTGAGTGCAGTGTGCTATACTAAGTAAAAGTGGGTACATTTGTGCTTTTTATTGATATTTGACTATATTACATTTTTTACGATTCTGACAAGAAGATTAATGAATCAGTGTATCTGAAACCAAGGAATGCTTTTAGCTAAGGATGCACAGAGTTTTTATGATGAGGCTTTCATGGTGATGACCAGAGTGCAGAGGAAAATTATAAATCGAAGTGGTGCTTCACTTTCTGTTGCATTGCTGTTTTTCCTCGTGTGCGCGATCGTTGGGTCGATCCTCATCGCGGCAGCATCGGTGGCGATGGGAAGGATGAAAAATATCGATCAGGGTGAGCAGGATCGGTATGCTTGTGATTCTGCGATGGAGCTGATCGCGGAGAAGATGCAAGGGGGAGAAATCTCCTTTGAAGCGGAGATGCCGCTTTTAGCTGTTGATAAAGGCTTATATGTTCAGTATGATGATCAATATCAAACTGCTGCTTTTGACAATTCTTCTAATTGGGATTTATCTCAATTATATTCTATCGATTCAACAGGAAAAAAAGTACTGGCTACGGTTGGAACAAGTACCTTTATGAGCGGAGATTTTCAGAACTTGCGTAACAACCTTGCTGGAGGCATTTTTCAAAAGGAAATTTCAAATTCTAAAGTACTGGGCGACTGGTATATGAGTGCTAAACCAGACACGGATGAAAAAAAGGAAAAGCTTGCGTATGGATCCCCTGATACGAAATGGGCAGATATCGCAAAAGACGATTATATGTTCGTTACGGATGATGGTACAAAGGCAAAGCCTTTAACCATCAGTTTAGGAACTACGAATACAAAAACAAAGGTAAATATTCTTTTTTGTATGGATGCACAATTTAATATTACTGCGGTTATTTACCCATATGTGAAGCCCGAAGAAGGCGAAAATGAAGCTATCGTAAATGATCCGAAAAACGCAGCATTATATCGAATCATAATGATTCCTGCGAAGGAAACAAGCATCGATTTTGACCCGGGTATTACACAGGAGGAGCAGAAAGAAAAAAAGACAATAACGAATGCAGACGGAACTACTTCAACCATTACCATTATCCATACCTTAACGTATGTCCAGCATGATATGAAGGTTAAGATTGCTTGGGGGAATGCAGTAAAAACGTCTGTTTTACCATCGAAAACTTCGGATCCTGATCATGACAATGCAAAATACCCGGATTTCTTCCCAGACCGCTTTAAGGATGTACTTTCTATCACATAATAAGGGATAAACAGATATGAAGGCAGAAGAAAATACTGTGAAAAGAATGATTCAAAAATGTAAAGCGAAGGGTGGAGAAACAATCACAGAAGTACTTGTAGCTTCACTTGTGATTGCATTTGGTTCTATTTTGCTTGCTTCGATGGTGACTGCTTCTACGAAGATCATACAAAAATCTATGGTTGCCTATAATCATTATATGGATATTCATAATGGAGCAGAGTCTTTGACAAGTGCTGGATTACCAAGTGCACTTATGGTAGAAAAATTAGATGGGAGCAAGACTACACTTGAGGCAGTAGAAAATGATGGAGCTACAGTTACTCTTTCCGGTGATACAGGTTTATACGGTAGAAAACTGAATACGGGTAGTGATGGTATGACGAAAACATATGTTTCAGATGGCCTATACAAGGTTTCGGTGAATGAATCATCTGTGAAGGCTTTTACGGTGCCGAAGGCAGAAGAAACAAGCAAGTATTCTTTTACAAGATATTTTGTGTCCGGTCATTGAGATGGTTCTTAGGCATCGTAGAAGCATCAATTTGAAAGCTATCTGTAATGTCACGAATGTGATTTGCATCATAAAGTAAAATTCTAAAATTTGACTTGAGCTTTTATGGAAAGGACCGTTATCAGCAGGCTATGAAGAAAAATGTGATAATGAAAAAACTACATAGCAGATTAGGCTTCAATCTGGCAGAGACTTTGATGACGGTCCTTCTTTTAACGATTGTTCTGGGAGCAATTACGGGTGGTATCGCTGCGGCACAAAGAGCATATACAAAGATTCGGATGAAGTCCGATGCGCAGATGCTTCTGTCCACGACTATAACGGTAATTTCCGCTGAATTTGAGCGGGCACGAAGCTTGAATGGAAGCGAAGAGCTGCCAGGTGGAAATACAACAACTCCGATAACATCCTATTATTCAGAGTATCGTGGTGGAAACTGTAAATTGTATAATGATACAGCAACTTCTGGAAATCAAGGCATTGAAGTGGCAATATTAAAAAACGATGGATCAGCTAAAGATGGGGAACCATTAGTTAATGAGAAAACACGGGGGTTGCCGACATTATATACGAAATTTGTAAAAAGTGAGAGTGATTTAGGTGATGATTCACCTGAGTTTACTCCTGATTCATTGACTGGAGATGGAACAGCTGCAAAGAGTGGTTATATCGAATTTACCGTTGCTGTGTTTAATCATGCGGCGGATGGATCGAAGGATCAGATGGTTGCAGTGCGAACGGTGAGAGTACGTCCGACGCTCTGTCAATAAGTGCTTATCAGAAATGTGATCGATGAAAATCGAGAGCATTTCTTTTCTGATATAAAGGGGAAGAAAAATGCGTGTGTTTTTTGAAAGATTTATGAAAAAAATCGAAGAATTCACGAATAACATATCGGCGGATCGATGCAGAACTGCTGATAGTAAACCGTGTGAAACGACGAGCATTTGTAGAAGAGCAAAGGCAGGCTTTACACTGGCTGAGGTTTTGATCGTTGTTGCAATCATGGCTATTCTTAGTGGCTTTGGCTTTGTCGCCGTAACCCAGTACAATAAGCGTCTTACACTTCTTGAGATGGATGATACTGCGAAGAAGATTTTTCTTGCTGCACAGAATCATCTAACCGTGTCGGAAACGAGCGGTGCATGGAAACAGCTTGTTGCTGAGACTGAATCGACTCCGAAATCAGCGGATAGTACAAGGGCTTCTCTTGGCATTCCAGGAAATTTTATTAATGATATTGACGAAAAGTACAAAGTAATCTTTGGCGGTGAGGATATAAGCGGAAATGGCGGTAACAATGTCAGCGATGCGATGAATCTCATTCTTCCCCCGAATGCTGTTGATATTGCTGGAGATGGAACATATGCCATCATTTATGACCCGTCAACGGCAACAATATATGGTGTTTACTATTCATCATCCAGTACTTTCGGAAATGGTCAGGATACTTATAACTTTGCCGATGAAATAAAAAATGTAGATCGTAGCGATGATTCTTCTAAAAGATTAGATCATACACCTCTCATCGGATATTATGGCAATGCGACTGGAACAACGAAAACACCAGGAACCGATCTGAAGGCACTGGAAAAGATAAAAGTTTGGTTTGAAAACAATGCAGAGGATCTGACACTTCACATATCTGATCCTAATAAACTGGATATTAGTAACATGGAACTGATTGTGACCGGTGAAAGTAGTAAGAAGGAAATTACGTTTTCCTTTAAGGAAGTAGCCGCTACTGACCCAAATGCCTCTAAAAAGAGAAAATTTGCATCTGATTCGAATAAAAATACGCTTTTTGTCAATCATACTCAAGATGATACAGAATCTACAATTTTGTTTGACAGTCTGTCAGGTAAACATTTTAAGGATTTGATGGAAGGATATTATCCTGGTGAAAATATTACTGCCCAGGTTATTCTGAAAGATGTTGCATCCGGTGCAATTATTACTGGTGAAGCCACAGACAATTCTCTTTACGAACAGACATTTTTATCACCTGCTGGTAATTCCAGTGGTACTTATGCGGCAAGAGTCAAATATTTACGACATCTTGAAAATCTTTCGACTTTAATTTCTGGTATCTCGACGAATTCAAGCCCAGCTTTTTCTATTAAAAAAGCAATTCTGACCCAAAATATTGATTTAAGTCGAGTTGGCCTTATCAGTATTGTGCCAGATACTGCGCTTGAAGAGTTTGATGGTAATGGTAAAACACTCAGTAATATGAGTACAAGTGCTGTTACAGATACAACCTTGTTTAAGGGAAATGGTTTATTTTCCAATATCGATCGGGATAGTAGTAAACCTGGATTTTCCATCAGAAATCTCACGCTTGAAGCACCTACCGTAACGGATGGGAGTTCGGTTCCAGTTGGAACATTGATCGGATATTTTAAGGGAGATAGTCTGTCTATTAATAATGTTATGATTAACGGCAACCCTGAAAATATTCCCGGCCAGTCAGGCATAGTAAAAGGTAGTGCAGATGCTGGTGGCATGATCGGTCAGATTGATGGCGTTAATAACTGTAAAGTAGATATTTGGAACAGCAAGGTAAGCGGAATTCGTATTATTGCCCAAGGAGGAAATGCCGGTGGATTTGTCGGCAATGCAAATGGCCTAAAAAATGAAGGAGATAGTGGTACTTTCACGATTGTTCAGTCGAAATTCATAGAACCTATTAATGTAAATCCAAACGGTTTTGTAAATGAAGATAATTATGATATCTACGCTAATTCTGGAAGTGCAGGTGGATTAATCGGAGCTTGTGGGTTCAAAGAGCTGGATGCTAATAGTAAAAAGACAATTAAATATTCTAGTTTTTGGAATTGTACTATTTTAAATTGTGAGGTTTCTTCGAACCATAGATTTAATATATCTGCGGGTAAGCAGGTCGGCGGTATTATTGGCGGATTTTATGGAGGTAGTCTGCAAATTTCCGGCACTTTAGCTGCTGGTAAATATATGTGGATTCGGAACAGTTCCAGCGGTGGGAATACTGACGGAAGCTGTGCGGGTGGTTTCATTGGAGAAGGCAATGTAAAAAAAACAGCATCTGTTTCTATTCAGAATTGTGGAGCTGGTGCATATGTTTATGCTGTGGATGCAGATTGTGCCGGGGGATTAATTGGTTCGTTAAAAAGCGGTACCAAATCACTGATTAAAGATACATATGTGAGTGGACATACAAATAACGGACAGTTCATGGATAAAATCTATGATGGTACAGTTGATGCGATTGGTGGATATAATGTCTTCGGATGTACGGCTACGGGAGGATTTATCGGTTATACAAGTGCGAACAACTTAACAGTAGAAAATTGTTCAACAGCTGCTTCTACTTATACAAATACGCAATTAGATGACAAACATCGACATGGAATTATCGGAGGCTTTGTCGGACAGACACAATATGCTGTCACTACAAATTTCAATAATTGTTATGCTGCGGGCAAAACTTTTTCAAACGGAGAAAATTTTGCTGGTTATGGTGGAAGTTTCATTGGACAAATTAATAATAAAGAGAAAAAGAAGATTAATAACGTCTTCAAAAATGATTATGTGCTTACAGGCGTGGAATTTAATGACGGACAAACCTATGGCGGGGAAACGTTAAATACCTTATCAGATGCAGAAGATAAAAAAATGCTGAAGGGAGAAATTCATGCTGTAACAGTTGCCAAGTTGAGAGCGATAGATTTTTATAAACCTGTGGAGAAAACGAATGCTTTTGATCTGCCTAATCTAAAAAATAAATCCTATCCGTATTCTATAACTACTCAATTACCAGACTATACTAATGATAAATATGACATCGCTTTTTGCAAAAGATGGTATGTGGGTGACTGGGCTGAGCCTAAAGCGGAGGAAAGAGATCAGACATATGATGGTAATTTCGGCGTGCTATATTATGAAATCGTACAGCATGGAGATACTGGGACCAAGGATTATTACTACCATGGTTTTGTGGGATCATTGACGGAAGATGGTTCACGAAAGGATTATCAGGAAGTATCTACAAATGACGTTGATGATGAAATATTGAATAGACCCAATAATAGAAATGGGCTTTTGATTGGACATAATGAATATGTTGTTGAAGAAGGGTATCTTGTACTTGTTAGTACAAAATATACAAAAGATCATGTAAGGGAATGGAGAAACCAAAATAATCAACTTGAATCAAATGAATTGGCAATATATATTACAACTCCTGGAACAGGAATAGATTATGGAAAAGCCAGAATAGGCAGTAATCCGTATGTAAAGAAATATGAAGGAATGTGTGATCATCTGCACTTGAAAGGGTATGACGTTTACTGCATTGATTCCGAAAAATTGACAGACCTTGGTGCTCAGTCAAGCTATCTTAACGTCGCCTTAAAAGCATATATTAATGATACAAAAAATCCAAATGGTAATGATCCAATCGAGTGGGCTCGATTTAATTTTCAACCAATATTTTCTGACACACTGAGCCTGGATGATGAACCTTCTCCTGATGAATACAAAATTCGCAGCGCAAAGCAAATGAAACTTATTTTTGAGAAGGGCGGAAATACGTATAATGCTATCAACAACGGTCATAAGAGAATAAAACAGACTCTGGATATTTCCTTTAGTAAGGAACTGCAATTTTCTAAATTTGATTGGGAAAGTGGTGCTCAAATAGTATTGTCATCAGAGGATTTTGATTATACAAATAAGAATGATAATCCATATAATTCTGCAACAATTAGTTCACAGATGAATTTTACGTATTATGCATCTACACCATATGAAGAACGAAATGGCAATATGCCTGCAGATAAAACCGATAATTTGGGTAATGGTGATAATTCATTCTATCGTTTGCAGAATTTAAACAGGCCTTTTAGCAGTGGTTCTATAGGTAATCAAGGTCTTATAGAGAAGTTGATTGTTGAAAATGCAGATTCATCATATTTTTTGCAAGGGAACCTTGAAGGCACTTTAAATAACTGTAAGTTTATCAACTGCGATTTTACGGAAGCACCAATTTATAAAATTAATAATGGTAATATCACAAACTGTGATGTTATCAATGGGCAGATGGGAAGAGCCGGTTTGATAGGAACAATTGAAAATTCTGGAAATGTCTCTGGATGTCATATATATGGTGATAAAAATATAGCACAGGGAAATAATACAAAAGAATATTCTATTCATAACACGGGATTTACGCCTAATCCACATACAGTGGATAATACTGTATCTAATGATCAATATTATGGATACAATTTGGTGACAGTAGGATTAAATCCGAATACTAAGCCCGACGATGGCACAAATTTGACAAACGGAGGACTCATAGCACAATGCTCATCCAATTCAGGTACTATTGAAGATTGCAGTTTTACTGGAAAAGTATACGGTAAAATCGCAGCTGGGTTCATGGGTGAAGCCTCAGGAAACAATATAACTATTAGACGGTGCTATGCGAATGCCGTAATTACAGGTTATGAGAGAGCAGCTGGACTAATTGGGGAGGTGAAACAGGCTTCTATTGATCAGTGCCACACTGTGGGCATTCTAATAAGTAATCGTGGTGCAAATGGCTTTGCCGCAAACTTTTTCGGCGGAAACATTACTAATTCTTATAGTGCGATTTGGAAAGCAACAGTAGGAACGGGATGTTATTTCTATCCATTTTCTGACAGCGCTAATGGACAATATTCTTTTAGCAATTGTTTTGCAACCAATGACGCCGGTGGCGTACAGACTAGTGGCTATACGATTGTTACTGATGACCAATTAAGGGAAATGGCTGTAAAAACTTCAAATCTTGGCGTGTCGACAGACACAGATAAAACAGTCTCGTATTTTCAATATATGAGTCATGATGAAAATACATATCCATATCCTATGCCTAAAAATAAGGATGACGAAATGGATGTTGCATATGGTGATTGGTACTATCAAAATATTTTATTGACAGCTAAGGACAGTAGAGGACAAGAAGTAAATTTAAGTAATCTTATTATTAATAATGATTCTGGAATTACTATTTCTGTACAAGCAGTGCAATCTGGGAAAAATATTAGTGCTGATTCCAAATGGACTATTGAACAAAATGGAGAACTAGTTACTGATTCAGTTGCATCAATTACAAAAAACTATGATAATGTTGCCATTAATTTGAAACAGCTAGGTATATATACGATTTGCGTTTCCTACAGTGAAAAAACAGCAAGACAATTATGCGTTGTAAAGAAATTAACCGGTTTAAGAATTAGTACAGAACCATCTACTGTGTCTAAGGGAGATGCTGTATCACTGATTCCGCTCTATATCTTTGCTGATGGGACCTCCGCCACTGCTGATTTTACGAAACTTCAATGGACTGTTTCCTATAATGGTGGTACAGCAGTTTCTGTTACACCTGATTCGCAAGGCAAAATTATAGTGAACGAAACTGGAAATTGTTTGATTACAGCCACGGATACGGAGTTGGGACAGAATGCTAGCATATCTATTAATGTTCTAGAGGCTGGTTCTAACTCATCCAATGAAGAGGTGGCTTTACAACTTACAAACAGCTGGGACGGTAATAAACAGTATTATATTACTTTGAAAAATAACGAGAATCACAAAGTGGATTCAATTACGGTAACATTGTATGCAACAGGAACAGTCACAGGTGTTTCTGGAGGCGTAAATGGAACTATAAATGGGACTATTGTGACTGTAACATGCAATAATTATGGTAATGGATTTGAAGCAGGTGCTACCGGAACCTTTTTTATGCACGTGACCGGAAATGGCGATTTCAGCGTGAGTGTAAATGCACCAACATCACCGGCAAAACAGAATTCGCCCACTGCATTGACAACCGTGCCACCTCAGACTGTAACGAAAAAGATAAGGATACGTCAGGCGAGTTAGTAGATAATCATGACTGGTTGATTGAATCGAAACGGAAGCTAGAGGATGCGTTGTTGCAGGGATGAGGTTTATATGACAAAGCAGAAAGAAATCATTTTCATGCAGGTGCGGTTGATACGGCTGGCTTCAGAGGAATGGAAAATATCGATTCAGAAAGCTAACGCTATTTTTGATAAATTTGGAATTTTAAAATTTATCAAGGATTGTTATGAATTATTTAATACCGAAGGAGACATGGCTGTACTGAATGAAATTGAAAAAGTTCTGAAGAATAAAGGAGTAGATGTTCATTCTGAGATTGGCTGATGTAGGCATTGCTGTAATAGAGAGACAGGACATCTCGATGAGGTGTCCTGAGCCCGCCAACCCTAGGAAATAAGCCATTTCCGAGGTATACACAGGTACCAGGCGAAATAAAGTTTTTATTAATTTTATGAAGCTATTGGCTTATTGCTCATATCCATTGACGTACGTAATTCTGTACGTTATACTTT
>OMZX01000044.1 GCA_900315665.1 uncultured Eubacteriales bacterium | reverse complement strand
CTGATCCTTGTTTTGATTTTCTTCTTATATATGATGGTTCAATCACCTCCTCCTGAATGCAGGCATAAAAAGACGCCTGCCGACCTTTCTTCCAGTCGACAGGCGTTTCGCCTCATACATATAAAGTTGTTTGGAGTTCGGAAAAGCAGGGAATTTTTCCGAAAAGGAAGAAGCTGGATGAGTACTTTGTTCGCCTCTCTCCAACTTCTTCGAGTATAAAGATACCATGCCTTGAAATGAGGGTCAACGGAACATTGCGGTACTTCCCGGTACTCTTTCAGAACTCCACGGAACTTTTCGGAACTCTGCGGTACTTTTCAAACTTTCAATCAAAATCTTCAAAAAAATTTCCCGGATTTTCTTTAATTCTTCCGCAGAGTGGCCAATGTTCTACTTCTTCTAAATGCTAGATGCATTTGCCATATCATGATTTACCTCTGCACGATAATAGAGATCTATCGTTGCCGGTGCATTGTACAGTGCCGTCAGTATATATTTCCTGATATTCCATATTTTGGTTTTATTTGTCTTCATGCACGAAAGAACATATTCCAGATGATCTGAAGTAAGCGTCTGAAACTTCTCTTTCACAAGCGCTGCAGGATGCTCTTCGCCAGCAATATATAGTTTCTGAGCAGTACTATGTTCTGTCTCAAAGATCAGCTCTGCCATTTCCCTGATAACCTCCTGGTCTAATGGATATTGCTTAATAAGCATAGTTATTCCCAGTCTTTCCCAAAGCTTCTGCTTCTCAGCACTGATGATATCCATCACATCCATCAATCCAGTTTCTGCCTCTATGGCTTCGCTGTCATGATTGATAGGATAGGATATATTAATATTATTATTAATATCTTCAGTATTACTTGGGTTTGATTTCGGGACTTCTAGAAGTTTACTTTTTAAACTTCTAGAAGTTTGATTTTTAAACTTCAAGAAGTTTGAAATCGGGACTTCTGAAACGGTGTTTTCCTGAAGTTTATTTTTTAAACTCGACTGCTCGCCCTCAATCGCACCGGAGAAATTCTTGACATAGATTCGCGTTTCCTTTCCCTGCCCGAGTCTCAGCTTCTCGATCAACCCCACACCCTGATCTTGATCGAGCTCCTTCATCGCTGCAATCGCCTTATTTCTCCCGCAATGAAGCATTTCGCAGATATCTTCTATCGAAAAATAGATAAAAACGCGGTTTTCTTCGTCCATCCACTGGTTTTTCGTCGATAAAGACATCCGATCCAGCATAAGTCCGTAGAGCACTTTCGCATCTGTAGAGAGCGTTGCGAAGTATTCACTTGTAAAAAGCACCTTCGGAATCCGATAGAAAGTATATCGATCTGCTTCGTTCCCGTAGAAATATTTGAATTCAGGTCTGCCTTCCATCCGATATACTTCCTTTCCAGAAGTGTAAAATTTGCACTTCTAAACTGTTTTTCATGCTCATGCTGATTCCCTTTCCAAACTCTTTATATAGAGAAGGCTTGGCATACCATGACCTCTTGATTTCTTTTCAAGTAGCCCGGCATTTTCAAGCTCATTCATACAGACCAGTGCTTTCCGCCTCGAAATATTGAGATCTCCTTCAATTTCAAGAAGTGGATAAATGATATAGACTCTGCCCTCTTCATCGGTCCAATGATTCTTCTCAACCATACTTAGTCTGTCCAGGAAGAGCCCATATAGAAGCTTCGCCTGTATAGAAACCTCTGAGAAGATATTTTCGGTAAGTATTCTTTTCGGTACGCGGATGAATGTGAATTCATCCGCCTGATTACTATAGAAATATTGAAGAACCATCAATTCATTCCCTCGCTTTCCTGCTGATCATGCCATTGCTTCAAAAGTCCTAAGAGAACCCTTTCCCTATCCTTCGTGCTATAGGATGCTGGGAAGTACTGATCCAGTGTTTTTCTGCTAAACTGAATCTTCCCGTTTGGTGATGCATGTGGAAGAGCAGCATTCATAATGGTGATCATATCGGACTGAGAAATCTGATTAATGTTTCGGCATTGCTTCAAAGCGGCAATCTGCTGTGGCTTTAGGAATCCGTTATCCTTCACGTATTCATAAAGCCACTGCTGGATGTACTGATTGAAATAGGAAATCTCGACGCCTAATGCGATAGATAATTTTTTCTCATCTACTAGTTTTAGAAGTTCATCCTTTAAATGCGTAAGTCTAATATATTTGCGGACCTGAACGCCTTTTAGACCAAATTTCTCTCCGACTATCCAAGCCATTTCTACATTTCTTCCTTTATCCTTGCCAAGGTTTTCATATTTCCGACATTCAGTATCTGAGGAGGCATCCATTGGTTCTACCTTCCGATACTGGGTGTCGGAAGAATCGTCTATGGATTCCAACTTCCGACACTGAGTGTCGGAAGTCAATCCTTCTCCATCTAACTTCCGACACTGAGTGTCGGAAGTTATAAAATCTCCGTAATCGTTCTCAAAAATACCTCTTCTAGCTTCTTCTCTCTGTTCCTCGATAGCCAGTTTCTTTCCCTGATGCCGCATCGCATCCATCTTCATCTTAAGAGAAAAAGCCCGCTCACTCGGGAGGATTTCTTCCCGCTGTATATTCGCATCTACCATAGCAATCGTTGCATCATCATCGGTCATTTCCTTAATGACCGCGGGGATCGTCACAAGTCCGGCAAGCTTCGCGGCATGCATGCGGCGGTGTCCGGAAATCATTTCATAGGTTCCTTCATCATCCGGGCGTACGAGAACCGGCACCAGGACCCCGTTATTTCTTATGCTCTCCACGAGACCCGCCATCCGCTCATCATCGACAACCTTGAACGGGTGATGCTCGAAGGGACGGATCTGATCGATACGGATCTCCGTTGTAGCGTCCTTCGGAACTGGAGCACACAAAATCTCATCTACCGATGCAAAATGAATCTTTGGTCTTTTAGTTGCCATGCTCCAATACCTCCTTCGTTACAGCCGCATAAGCAGCGGCAGCCTTTCCTTTAGGATCGTAGTCGTAAATGCTCTTTGCCATCGCCGTTGTCTCTGATGCCTTGACAGAAAGCGGAATATTCGTCTGGAAAATATGGATTTTCTCTCCATAGGACTTCTGAACCTCAGTGATGATGTCCTTCGCGTAATTTGTTCTCGCATCAACGATAGTCAGAAGAATGCCTTCAAACTGCAGATTCTCATTGAGCCTCTTCTTAATTGTAGAAATTGTCTTGATGAGCTGTTGCAGACCCTTTACCGGAAGATAAGCTGCCTGCACCGGAATCAGAACACTATCTGCACTCGCCAGTGCATTGATCGTCAGAAGTCCGAGCGAAGGCATACAGTCAATCAGAATGTAGTCATACTTTTTCTTCAGCGGTTCAATAAAGCTCCGGTAGATGAGTTCCCGGCTCATGGCACTTGTCAAAGAAATCTCTGCGCCAGATAATTCGATATTTGCCGGAATCAGATCAACGCCCAGCTCTGTATGAAGAATGCCAAACCCATCCGGTATTTCTTTCTCGTTTACGATTTTGTCAATAAAATCAACAATCGTATTTTCCAATTTGTCCGGCTCCTGTATACCGAGACACATTGTGAGCGATGCCTGCGGATCAGAATCGACCAACAGTACTCTTTTTCCTTCATTTACAAGACCAGCTCCCAGATTCATCGTTGTTGTCGTTTTTCCGACGCCACCCTTTTGATTCGCTATCGCGATTACCTTTCCCATTTCGTAAAGTTCCCTCCTATCGATATTTGTATAAATATTTTATTTATACTAAATTCTTTCATATACCATCTCTTCATCTAATGTTTTCGATCTCTCAACAAATTCTCTCTGTTTTGTTCTCCAGTCAGAGAGTCAAGATACTTCTCGAGAAGCTCTCTGTTGACCAACACAACCTGTCCGATCTTGACCCTGGCATGCGCTTCCTTCGCGAGCTCCTGAAATTTGTTGGTTCCCATACTGTAGTAGGCTGCTCCCTCTTTGAAACGGATATACTTCTTTTTGCTGGTATCGTAGATTTTCTTCATGTCTTTTCCTTTCTCTGTTTTGATTTCATATTGCTTCTTTTTTTGGGGGGGAATCTTCACATCAATTGCTTTATTCCCTTTTTTCTTTTTTGCATTCTCTGCATCCATCTTAGGTCCTCCATAAATCCGATAAATTTTGCCACTCCCCTAGAAATCACAAATGAAAAAGCTCTGTATTTATTCACTTAAAACTGCATATTCATACCGTCTGCTGTGATTACTTTATATTGATGCACAAGAAAAAGCCCCTTAAAAGTTTCCTTTTAAGAGGCTTTCAGATTCGACCTTCGCGGGCAAAAATCTTGTCCCGATTTACTCTGTATCCCGTTATTCCCTGTTACTGCTTACTGTAAATTAGCTTTTTGCTGTAAATTTGCTGTAATAGGCTTTTTTGGCCGTCCAAAATCTACCGGAGATTCATTTCGAATCGCTTACATCTCCTCAACCAGCTCGAGGTTGTGCTCTTCGTTCTGCTTCTTGCAGAGCTCGATAAACTTATCGAGCGGTACGTTCTGGATCTGCTTGTTGGAACCGCGGACATTCACGGAAACCGTGTTGTTAGCGGCTTCGTTATCTCCAAGCACGAGGATGTACGGGTCCTTGAAATTCTTGAAGGTCTTGATCTTCGTCTTCATGTTCTTGTCAGAGTAATCCGCCTCGACACGAACACCGGCCTTCAGAAGCATTTCTTCAACCTTGTGTGCATACTCATTATGCTCCTCGCGGATCGGAACCAGCGCTACCTGGTAAGGATTCAGCCAGAACGGGAAATCCCTTGAAGTTCTCGATAATGATACCGATAAACCGCTCGAGTGATCCGTAGATCGCACGGTGCAGCACGATCGGCATCTGCTGGGAACCATCCTCAGCCGTGTAGGTCAGGCCGAAGTTGTGCGGCAGCTGGAAGTCAAGCTGGATCGTACCGCACTGCCACTCTCTTCCAAGTGCATCCTTGATATGAAGGTCGATCTTCGGGCCATAGAACGCGCCGTCGCCCTCATTGATCTCATAACCATCCTTGCCATACTTCTCGTCGAGGATTTCCTTTAAGTTAGCCTCAGCCTTGTTCCAGACCTCGATGTCGCCCATGAAATCATCCGGTCTAGTCGAGAACTCAACGCGGTAGGTTACGCCGAACGTCTTGTAAATCTCATCCGCGATGGAAATGATATCCTCGATCTCGGACTTAATCTGAGACGGCATAACAAATGTATGGTCATCATCCTGACGGAACTCCTGTACACGGAAAAGACCATTCATCTGACCGGACTTCTCCTTACGATGCAGCACATCATACTCGGAATAGCGGATCGGCAGCTCCTTATAGGAACGATTCTTCCGCTTGTAGGTCATCATCGCGTTCGGGCAGTTCATCGGCTTCGCCGCCATGGTATCGAGATTCTCACGATTGTAAACGACAGAACCCGCCATAATCTTCGCAGTCTTCTTCGGTGAATCTGCATCCTGCGTCTCCGCTACATTCTCAATGTCTACATCAGCCGGCGCATAACCGTCAACGCCCGGCACGATGAACATGTTGTTGATATAATGCGCCCAGTGGCCGCTGATGAGCCAGAGCTTCTTGTTATTGATGAGCGGTGCAGCAATCTCGGTATAGCCATGTCTTCTCTGTACCTCACGACTGTACTTAAGCAGCGCCTGATACATCTGCCAGCCTCTTGGAAGCCAGTACGGCATACCCGGTGCGGTTTCATTGAACATGAAGAGTTCAAGCTGTGCGCCGATCTTCTTGTGATCACGCTCACGCGCCTCCTCGATCATCTTGATGTGTTCCTTTAACTCATCCTTCGTCGGGAATGCATACATGTAGACACGCTGCATGTGATCGCGCTTCTCGTCACCTCTCCAGTATGCCATCGAGCAGCTGTGAATCTTAAACGCAGCACTCATGAGCTCCTGGGAATTCTCGACGTGCGGTCCACGGCAAAGATCAATGTAATCGTCGCCAGTATAATAAACGGTGATCTTCTCATCCTCCGGCAGATCCTCGATCAGCTCGGTCTTAAACTTCTGATCCTTAAAAAGCTCGAGTGCCTCCGCGCGTGAAACCTCTTTGCGGGTCCATGCTTCTCTTCTCTTGATGATCTCATGCATTTTGTTCTCAATCTTCGTGAAATCATCCGGTCCGATGGACTGTCCCTCCGGCAGAACAAAATCATAGTACGCGCCATCCTCGATCTGCGGTCCGATCGCATACTGCACATCCTTACCATAGAGCTCGATCACAGCCTTCGCAAGAATATGCGCGAGGGAATGACGATACACCTGTAAATACTCTTCCTTTTCCATTTTGTTTCTCCTTGAAATACTCTTTTAAGGCGCATCCTTTGGGGAGATTTGCCTCGCAACACGGACAACCGGTCCAGTTTTGCGAAAATAAAAAATCCCAACCAGTTCTTCCGAACTGATTGGGACGATATTTCGCGGTTCCACCCAAATTGCCATCTTTTTTATAATGCTTACCCGAACCGGCTTAACCATCGATGACCACTCTTTTGACGATAACGGTGCCTGCCGGATCCGATTAAGGACCTCTCAGAGGTGGTGTTCACATCTTCTTACTTCAACGCCTCACACCAGCCGGCGCCTCTCTGGGAAGCTCAAAATGCTACTGTCCTCATCAACGATTTAACGATATCCAGAATTTGTGAATCGATAATCACTAACCCCTAGCGATGCATCTTTTCATCAAACTCCGTGCTTTTCACAGCACTCCGTCAGTATAGGCCGGCTAACAATGAAAGTCAAGCGGTCTTCCAGCATTTTTCAGTGCACCAAAGTTGTCAGGGAGAACCGTCCCCGGTGTCAACGTTCACGAATTCATAGATTAGAATCGATATATTGATGTAGACTGTCCCGGATCTTCACGAGCTTTGCAGCTGTGTCCGGGTTTGAGGATTCGATCGACAGCATCTGGTCGAGATAGCCCTGCTTCTTCACCTGCCGGAAGCTCTCCTGATAGACGAGTCCGAACACAAAGCCCATGTGGCCGATCATGTAGTCGATCGCTGTTTTCGAATAATCCCTGTTTACGTTTTTGCAAGCCATGATGTCGGCGTAGACATGATCCGAAATCGAAGATGTGTGGAATGCTTCCTCCGGGAGATCATAGATCTCCGTCCGCGGTGTTTCACAATTTACACGGAGAATGTCGATCTTATCGGCATCGCGAAGAATCGTACAGAACCGGTATTCACGTTCTGTGAGGGATGACGGCAGGATGTAAACATTGTGAAGACGGATCGCTTTTTCAAGAAGCGCATCCTCGGAAGGGTCTTCTACAAAAAGACGAATTTTATTGTTTTCGAGATTTTTCGTAGCGATTTCTCGTTGATTGTTTTGCGATCTGAATGTACGATTTTCGTCTGCTCTGATCCTCGCTGTTTCAATCTCATCTCTTTTGTTTTTTTCGTTTTCAGTTGAAACAGCCGTAACATTTTTAAAGAGGATATCCGCGCTGAGTGCGGCATGATTCACCGAACGGCGATCCTGGAAGGTATGGTAGCGTCTAAGCTGCTCGAAGCGGCCTATGTCATGAAGCATACCTGTGAGCCAGGCGATGTCGCGGTCCTCCGGCGTCATATCCAGCGTCGCCGTAATCGCATCGCACATCTCGGCCACACGATAGGTGTGGTCATATTTCAGCTTAATCTTAACATCTGACATGTCATAATCCGAGACATATTTCGCAAAAGCTTCCTTCACATGATCTCTATTTATTTTCATCTCTTGCAAATCCTTTTAAAGATACGTCATGGTAAAAGCGTCTCCACGACAACCTGGAGACCCTTGAAAATACCACTCTCCACCGGTTGATCAAACGGAATGATAACAGGAGCCGCATCTTCTTCATATCGATAGATCGTCGAACGATTCTTCTCCGGATCAACAATCCAGTATTCACGAACATGCGCATCAGAATAGAGAGCGTTTTTTGTAGAATAATCCATATGCCGACTACTCGGTGAAACAATCTCTACCACAAGATCAGGTGCGCCCTTGCAGCCCTTTTCGGTTAGCTTAGAAGAATCGCAAACAATGCTTACATCAGGTTCAACAAACGTCTCGTCATCTGCATTTAGATTAACTGCAAAGGGAGCCGCATAAACTTCGCATTTACCGTCATGTGCACGAATATAATCTGAAAAAGCAATAGATAGTCCCATCGAAATCCTTTGATGCACACGACTTGGCGGTGCCATATCAAAAAGCTGTCCACCTATTAGTTCAGCTCGTACGCCATCTGGCAGATTCCAATAATCATCTGCGTTAAATTGGTTTGATTTTAAAAGCGGCATAGGGCACTCCTTTCCATATCATGCGTCTACAACTGAGGAAATGATTTCGTCATGATCAGGATTTATTCTTCGCAAAAAAAAGAAATCTGATTACAGTATACCATTTTAACCTGCCTGCTCAAAAAAATAAAATTGCTACCAGACACGATTCTCGCCAAGATTCTCTCCTGAGCCCATTAAAATTCCATTAGAATTCACCGCTATTGTAAATGTTGGAAAATGACTTGTCGAGTCAAGCTCTGTATTGCTATTATATCAAGGGGAGTGGCAGGCCATATATACTTTTTGCCACTACTATCTTATAGCATTTTTGTCCGATATATTTAAACAACATGCTTTTTCGTTAGAAAAGGTCTGTTTTTTAAGAGAGTCATCTCGGGGAAGAATTATGAAAAAAACATCCTACAGAAAATCCATCGTTGTCGTACTGTTGATGTCGATGTTGTCTATCGTCACGATCATGCCGGCTTATGCCGAGGGACGGGTTGCCGCACGTGGTGTCAATCCGGACACCGGTGAAATTATCGGTTCAGGTGCCAATGCTTCTGCCACCACTGCCATCACAGGAGCTGAAGCTCCTAAAGGGCCAGGTAGCACTGGTGTTTCCGAAAGCACCGCTTCTGGCAGTACCAGTACTGGTGGCGGCAGCAATATGGCAGCTTCTATTGCAGCTGCACAAGCCGGACAAACCGGACAAGCTGTACAGGCCGCGCAGGCTGCACAGGTCATCTCACAAACGACTGCCGCCGCTTCAACTGAAGTGCGAAAGCGTCCTGCTACACAAAATCGAACTGCCGCCGCCCGGACTTCCGGTTCCACCGGTTCTAAAAAGAAAACCAAGTCAACCACTGCGGCTGCATCTGCAGGTTCGTCAGGCAGCTCTACAAGTACAGGCAATTCTTCAAGTGCAAACGCATCTTCAGGTTCAAGTACCGCAAAGTCCTCTGAAGATATTGCCACGGCTTCTGATTTCACTTCATCGAGTAACAGATCTTCAAAAACATACGTCGATCCCGACTCCATCCCGGATGAGGTCGCTCAGGCCTTGAAGAAATCGGGATCCACGCTGCGCGGCGCCTACGATTATGCTGCATCGCTTACGTATTACCGCTTCACAGCGGATCCAAGCAAGGGCACAGCGCATTTCGCCCATATGGGATTTTCAAAGGGTCATGGCAACTGCTATGTGATGGCTGCTGTCTTTACAGAGATGGCACAGGCTCTCGGCTATGAAGCCCGGCAGATTTATGGTAAGGTTCCGCTCAGAAAGGGTGGCATGGGGCCGCACAGCTGGGTAGAAATCAAGCTAAAGGGTAAGTGGCATGTCTTCGATCCGAACTTTACCAATGAAACCGGCAAAGACGGCTACAATATTTATTATGGAAAAAAAGGAACTTGGCGCTATAATAAAACAGGCGTGATGCCTAATTAATTTTGTTAAGAGGAAATTTTATGCGTAAATCAATTATACCGTTTATCATTGCGATTTCAGCACTGTCTCTCGTTGCCTGCACTAATGGCAACAGCTCCGAAACGACACAGAAGACAGAGACGACTGTCGCCCAGAAGATGACTGCTGCTACGGAGGCCGCTACTACGGAAGCTGCCACAACCGCGGCACCTACCACTGAAGCTGCTACGACAGCAGTTGAAACAACCGCCGAGGAAATGACAGAGGCTGCCACCGAGGAATCAACTGAGGAAGAAACGACAGCTCTGGAAACCGAAGCTGAGAAGAAATCTTCGAACAATGGTTCCTCCAGCAAGGACGGGTGCCTGAACGATGGCCTCTTCTATTGATCGGAATCTATCCTTTTCATGGCTTCGAGTTCTCGGCACGATTGCGGTTATCGCACTCCATGTGCTGTTTAGTGGCGCCGGCATCCATGAAGATAATATCTCTGACACACAGTATATCGTGACAGAGATGATCGTCAGTCTCACGATGTGGGCTGTGCCGATATTTCTGATGGTATCTGGCGCGCTGCTGCTCGACCCGGCTCGCGAAATTACGATTGCAAAGATTTTAAGGAAGTATCTGAAACGTGTGCTGGTGGCACTTGTCATCTCTAGCGTCCTGTTCCGCATCATTGATATCGTGATGGATGGCGAACCCTTCACGTTTTTCAACCTGATGGGTGCATTGGAAGATCTTTTTATGGGAGATGGCTGGTCTCATCTCTGGTATCTCTATCTCCTCGTCGGCATCTACCTCTGCCTCCCGTTTTTCCGGATGATTGCGCGGCACCTGGACCGGTCAAGCGCAATTCTTCTTCTTGTGCTATCCTTAGTGTTTCTTTCGATCCTTCCGACGCTGGAGGGCTTCGAGCTGTACAGCGCCTTTTATATCCCGGTGCAGACCATCTATCCGTTCTATTTCTTCCTGGGATATATCCTGAAGCAGAAAATTTTGATCAAATCAAATTCTGATCATACATTTTCATCTGTCAGTGTACGATCTGAAAGCACAACTGCCACTACATCAACTGCCGATAGTCAGGCACGTGATGCTTTGCCAAATATATCGGATAGCAGAGTGAATTCCCAGGCTTCATGGGCACTGCTCATCATCGGCATGCTATTAAGTCTGCTGTTTTCATGGATGTCGTATCAGTCCGGTTTTGAAAGCTTTTCTGTCTTCCGGAATTACTATGCACTACCGGTGATTATGCAGAGTGTAGGCATTTTTATGCTGTTTATGAGATGGAAACCAGCAAAACTTCCGGGAATCGTAGCTTTGATCGACAGTCAGAGCTTCGGCATCTATCTTCTTCATATGATTCTCGTCCGGCTCATCCTCCGATACTGGGGCTTTAACCCGTATCTTTATGGCGGCTTCGTAACGATGTTACTGTATGCAGGACTCGTGGCGCTGGTTCTTTTCGTGACACTCGGTGTGACACTGCTTCTTAAGAAAATTCTGCATTTTTCCTTTTGAATGTATGTCTGTTTTATAGCAGTTTTGCAATTCTTTTGAAAATGCTTCTCTCTTGATTTTTTTCAAGCGTTCTGTGCTATGATGGAATGGATCGTCGAGATTATGTATCTTCGTAAATGATAAATTCGGGCTGCGCCCGGAAAGGAGTGTCCTCAATGGCAAGGGAAGAGGAAGAACCCATCCTTCGTACGAGGCGAGAAGTTCAGCATGCGATGTTCGCATATGGTGACAGCATTCTCAGGTTCGCGTATACCTATGTCCATAACATGCAGGATGCTTCCGATGTACTTCGTGACGTATTGATCCAGTATATGCTCTATTCACCTGACTTTGATACTACGCGTGATGAGAAGATATGGCTTCTTCATATTACCGCTCTGCTCGCTGAGGAGAAGCTTCATTCTCCGTCACATAGTACTGTTGATGAACTGGATGAGACGCTCATCCGTCGTGGAGAAGATGATCTTGCCGCAGTTTGGGAGGCGATGCAGGATCTTCCCCTTGAGCAGAGAGAAGCTGTGCACCTTTCTTATATTGAGGAATATACAGGTAAGGAAATCGCCGAGATTCTCGGTACAGACAGCTCTTTAGTCCGCATCAATCTACGCCGCGGCAGAAGCAGTCTGCACGAAACACTGCAGGAGGAGGATGACTTTGAGAAAGTATAACCGTCTCATGAACCGGATCAAGGTCTCCGACGAAATGCAGGATGAGATTCTACGAGATGTGGAGCTTAAGCGTTATGAGGATGTTCCTGAGGTTGTCGATCGGCCTTCAAAGCGGGCCTCCGGTTCTTCTCACAGAGGTCCACTTGCAGGCATTCTCGCAGTCGCAATCGTCGTGTTCGCTCTTCTTTTTTCCGGCTTTCTGATCAATACATTGCAGATTTCACCGCTTGGCTGGGAAACAGATGCCGCAACCGGTGAAACAAAGGCACGAAAGAAAAGTGTTATCAGCATTTTTCTTAGAAATCAATTGGCTGAGGAGTCGTCAGTCGCTGATAATACAAAAAGTCTCATGACCTCAATCGAGACACCTGTGACAAGTGACGGCTTCGAGCTGCCTGTTGCAGGAAGTACCGGCTTTGCGTCAGTCGATCTCTCGGTTTCGGATGCATCCGGAAATGTCATGAAGCAGATCCCGGCTGGTATGGGCTTCACGATCCTTCGGGATGATGAAACATCTTCAACCTTCTGGATACGCCTGCAGGATGGCACAGAGGGTTCAGTCCCTTCACTTTTTGTGCTTGTAAACCTGCCTGATTTGATTCCATCGATGGTTTACAATGATACAAACTCTGTATCTTCCATCTTTATGTCCAGTGGCGTAGCTCTTCCAAATGTAACCGGTCAGCAGCTTTATAATGCAAAGTTTTATAATCCGCGCTTCGAGCGGGACGAGTTTGTGATGCCGGTACTCTTTCCAATGGCAAAAAAGGTCATGAAGGTACAGCAGAACGTTCTGAAGGATGGCAATACGCTCGTGTTGATCGAAGCCTTTCGTCCACATGATACACAAACCCTGATCTCCACGACGCTGCAGCAGCTTTCTGATTCCAATCAGACTGTACACGAGGGACTTTTCCATGGCTCCTGGACCATCAACTGGTTCATCGCAAAGAGCTGGTCAAACCACCAGCGTGGCTGTGCCGTCGATGTTACCCTTGCACGGGTCAATGATGTCAAGTATGAGAAATGTGGTAAGTACGACTATCTCAATGTGACAAGCTATCAGGAATATGAGATGCCATCACAAATGCATGAGCTTAGCTATATTGCATCGCCCTTTGACGGACCGGTTGACCCGAATTCAAAGACCGCATGGCAGAGTGTAAACCCGTCACCGCGTGCGACCTCCGGATCCCGTCTGCTTCAGAAATACTTCACAGACCAGGGCATGACACCGCTCGCCTCAGAATACTGGCACTTCAATGATCTCGACACCCGCGCCGCCACGAAAGCGAATCCGTCCTACGGACGGTATACGCTTGACGGCTGCTACTCGATCGTACCGGACTGATGATAAAGCGGGGCTGTTTTTGATTTTATATCAGTCGTGCATCGCACTATAGCTGGAGTAGCGCCACGTGCCGGACTTTCCGTAGTAGATGTTGTAGCCATCGCGTCCGGTTTCATTTGTGAAGTTCGGGTCGAAGACGCGCCATGTACCGTCGATGTTTACTTCCGTCCAGCTGTGCGGGCCCATGCCGCCACGACGGAGCGGCACCTTGCCGGCCATCTGTCTCACCTCATAGCCGAGTGCCCGTGCCATCTCACAGAAAATGGCTGCCATGACGTAGCAATTGCCGTTGCCCATCGAGAAGCCGAGATGGGCGAAATACCGTGTGCCGGAGTTCGGATCCGCGTTGAATCGTCTGTATTTGAGACCTGCCGCATAATTAAAGGCACCGCGTAGGGTTCCGTCGGTAGCCTGCAGGGCAGCGATTGCTTCGTCGGATGTACCGTTCATCTTTGCCTTACCATCTGCGTTGAGTTCGAGGTTATCAATGGTCTGGCTTTTTGCCATCGAACCAAACGGTGCGCCGGTCGTGTTATTCGCATCCGCTTCTGTGTAGAAATAATACTTAAACCCCTTGATGTTCTGCCAACCGGTCACCATATGGCCTGTATTATCCATGTAATAAGTGTAATTTCCGTCTGTCAGAAAGTCAGTAATGATGAAATCCGCCTCACCTGTTCGATAGTACCAACCGGTTCCATCATAGCCCCAGCCAAGTTTGTATGCCGGCGATGCCGGTCCCGCCGTATAGGCTTCACCCGTTTTCGGATCAACGCCGTGGCTAGCCACGCCTGCGAGCGCTGTGCTGGATAATACAGCACTGACCAATACCGATACGATTGCCGTTCTCAACAATGATTTGCTTCTCATTTTTTCTCCCTGCTTTATAAACCATTCATGGTCTTTAGCTCTGCCGCAGCACACTCTATCTTATCCTGGTCTAAATACTTTCTATCGTTCAAGTTAAATTGCTCTGCCAGCAAAGTTCAATGTTGATTTTATCACTTGCTGATATACTCTGCTACATGTAATTTCTCGAGATGACTGACCCCATCTGTCAATCCTGGCGCCAGACGAAGGATTTCTTTGCGATGCGGATTGCATCGAGTACCGCTGCCGAAGCCAATGCTTCATCCTGCAGGATCGTCACATAGCCCTCCAGTGACTCGGCCTTCCGACGTAGTGTCAGGCTATGGCTTCCGACAAAGATATAGCATTTTTCCTTACCGTTTTTCGCTTCCTGGATCATATTTGCACCGGATGCGTTGCCATCAAGTGCCAGGAGGACCGACTCCCGCCGCTTGAAAATCTCATAGGCAAAGCTCTTGTATACACCCATCGTCGTTGATTCTAGTGCAATGCGCACATGCACGTCGCTCCGCAAGATATTCTCCTTTTCCACATCTCCGATCATCGATGGCACGAAGGAATAAATATCAAATTTTCCTTTATTTTTATCTACGAGATATTTTTCATAGCCGGTGAAGCTGTCCCCAATCACGAAGAAAATTTCTCGCGGATCGCATTTCTTTAAAAGCGTCTCGATCAGCATCTTCGCTTCGGCATGCAATCTCGTTACATGCGTGTCCGAATTGAAGCTGCCTCCCGCGAGGATCACAGGCAGACGGTCAGTCGGCATTGCGCTGATTCTGTCCTTCAGAATCTCCGTTGAGACATATTTTTTCCGGGACAGGAACAGATTCTCGTAATCTGTTCCGGCCGCTTTAATCCGCATCGTGAAGAACTGCGCAAGACTTACATCCAGCGACTGACATTTCAAAGTCTTTCGACAATCAGAATCAAAACCTTCCAGTAAAGCGCTGAACTTTTGCTCTTTTCGATGGAAGCCTTCGAGGCTTTCCTGCAGCAGCCGGTCATCTGTCGTCCGCATGGCAAGCATTTCATCATGCGTTAGCTTCAGCATCTTCTCAAGTGCGAGCTGCTCATCCATGGAATCTGTGCCATAAATCGCGCCGCCATCGGTCCCCTGCACACATGGGATGCCGGCTTCGAGATATTTCTTGAGAGGGTGATTCGAAAGCTCGGTCAGGTTGTTAAGACGGACATTCGAGGAAATCTGGAATTCGAGTACGGCACCGCTCTTCCTTAGATCCTCCAGCAGCTGCTCTCCCTTTTTTGTCTTGAGATTTGCCGTATAGAGGCCATGCCCGATTCGCATACGCGGTGTATTTTGCCCTGGTGCCAATGCCTCCATCACACACCGAATCGAGTTATCGACATTGTCGCGTAGAGAATCGTTCTCACCGGCATGAATCCGGATCACAAAATCCGGCTCCTTGGCAGCAATCCTAACGAGCTCCGCTATCACTGGCTGCAGGTCGCGGATATCATTCATTTCTTCGCCAATGATATCGGAACCGGCAACATATGGGTCACATGCTACGCCCGAAAGCGTACGTAAATTTTCTTTTACATAGTCAGACGCGGATACCTGATCGCGTACGATGGTAAGCGGAATCCGGCGGATCGCAGCGAGAAAACGTAGCACAACACCGGTTTCCTGTGTGATGGTCGGCATGACGGCGTGCACCTCTTTAAGCATCTTCGGCGCGTCCTTGGGCTTTACGAGTGTGGTATCAGAAATCTCCACATAGCGGATGCCATGCCTCTGGTAGGTGCGAGCGATCCATAGAAGCTCGTCCTGAAGAAGCGAGTTTTCCGCATAAGCCGGATTTTTACGGTCCAGAAGCATTTGCCGAAGGGTGGCTGCGATGTCAGCATCGGGAAGTTGTGCGATCATGTCATCGGTTATTTTTACTTTTCCTGATGAAGTCTTTGAACCATCTTCAACACTTGCTTTTCTATCGATGGCATCTGCAGTTTGATTTGTTTGACTGTCAGGTACAGATTTCGTGCTGGCAAAAGGCTTTCCCTTGCAGAACACATACCGGTAAAGGTAAACCTTTTCAAGATTCGTGAAAACCGCCTGGCCGTCCTTCATGATGGCAAGTGACGCGCGGATCTTCGGGATGTTGTAGTCAGCATTTCCAATGTTGTTGAAAATGAGGTCTGCGAAATTGATGAAGGTGTTGTCATTGATCTTGCGGCGGAGGTATTTTCCCTTGAGCGGCGGCAGCGCACCGGCTTCAATTTTAGCGAGTACCTCTTGCTCCACATTGACACGCTGCTCTTCGACCACAGTTTCCTGCTCGCCGGACAGACGAAGCCCAAGCTTCCGCACATAGTAAAGCGGATACCGAAGCTGATGATAGAGCCCGAGTGCGATCAGTACATCCGGCGTGAGATTTGCGTTCATGTGCGTGTGGAGGTCCGTATGAAATTTGCAGTCGTCGAAGATATAGCTCTTTACGATGGTCTGCTGGTAATCAAGACGATAATCCTTCGTCTGACTCATGAGCGTCTTCGCAATCGCAGGAATCGAAACCTTTTTTTCAATCGTGCCATCTGGATAAATGTTCGCGATTTTTGTGTTCGCAAGCCTGAGGATGTAAATTTTCCGGTTATCTCCGTCAATGTATGCGGGCACCGGACCCTTCATGACGAGAAGACCATCGCCATCCTCCGAAAGCGGTACGTTACATAACTTCGCGAGATTCCGGATAAGATTGCCTGTCCCGTGATTCGGGGTGCGAAGGACGTAGGACATCGTGGTAGATGCTTCATTTTGTATAGCACCTGCATTTCCAGCTTCTTCCACTATTCTGGTATCACCAATATACAGGTCAACGATGATATCTTTTTCTTTGTCGATTGCAAAGCTGCCGAATTTTCTCATACATATCCTTTCGTAATAACATGAAAGCACGCCGGCGTTCATCGTCACGTGCTTTCATCATATCATATTATCGAGAATATTTATGATTATGTCGTAAGGATTTCATAGCATTCCGGGCGGCGGTCACGGAAGACGCCCCAGCTCATGCGAAGGTCGCGGATTTCATCGAGGTCAAAGGTCTGCGTCAGGACTTCTTCCTGGTCCCGGCTTCCATCCTCAACGATTGCTCCGGTTTCGTCTGTGATGAAGGAACTTCCGTAAAAGCGGAGCGCTGATTTTTGGAAGTTATTCTCCTTGCAGGGCTCGACAGTTTCTTCTCCGATCCGGTTTGCCGCTGCAACCGGCATGATGTTTGCCGCTGCATGGCCCTGCATGCAGCGTCTCCAATGCGGCATAGAGTCGGTGTCAAGTACCGGCTCCGAGCCGATTGCGGTCGGATAAAGCAGCAGCTCTGCGCCCATCAGCGCCATAGCCCGCGCAGTTTCCGGGAACCACTGATCCCAGCAAATGCCTACACCAATCTTACCAAATCTCGTGTCCCATACACGGAAGCCGGTATCACCCGGCGTAAAGTAAAACTTTTCCTGATAGAAATGGTCATCCGGAATATGCGTCTTTCGATAGATGCCAAGAATACCGCCATCCGCATCGAGCATCGCGATCGAATTGAAAAGGCGTGTACCATCCTTCTCATAAAAACTGATCGGCATGGCAATCTCCAGTTCCTTCGCGACCCTTTGAAAACGTTGCACAGCCGGGTTTTCTTCTACTGCAGTTGCAAAGTCGTAGTATTCATATCGCCGCTCCTGACAGAAATATGGCCGTTCGAAAAGCTCCGGAAGCAGCACGACATTTGCGCCTTGTTCCTTCGCCTGTCGCGTCAGCTTCTCTGCCTTGTCGAGGTTTGCGGCTATGATCTCTGCATCCAGCTTACACACTTCTTCCTTTGTAAGTCCCTCACAGAAATCCTTTTCTTCATCAAATGAACCACCATCCCGTAAGTTTTTTATTCCAGATGTAACGCCATCCCATGAGCCCTTCGCTTCAGCAGGCATCTGCTTCATCGACATCTGCACTACACCGATTGTAATTTTTCGCATAGCTTCTTCCTATCCTTCCAGTAAGGCAGACTATTTCTAGAACATCTGATTTTTGTCTGCTCTATAGTTCAAGACGATTTTTCGAATGCAGATATTTCGAGAAATTACCCCAATTTATCTGTCATACAATTTTGATTATGTAATATCACGCTAGCGGGATCTGCTGCGTGATGCAGTGGATGTTGCCACCGCCGAGCAAGATGTTCCTGGCTGGTATCGCCTGGATCGCCCGATCCGGAAAAAGCGACGCCAGCGTCTTCACAGCCACTACATCATTCGGATCCCCGAACGCCGGCACCAGCACTGTTCGATTCCCGATATAGAAATTCACATAACTCGCTGCAAGCCGCTCACCCGCATGCCGCACATCCTCACCCGGCGCAAACGAAAATCCCGGCAGATCCTCCTCACGAACACAAACCGACTTCGATGGCACCGGCAGCTTCGTAATTTTAAAATGCCTCCCCCGGGCATCCGTCTCTCGCTCGAGGACTCTTAAATCCGCTTTACTCATCTCGTACTGCGGATCACCCTCTTTTCCCCAGGCAAGGACGACCTCGCCCGGCTTCACGAAGGCGCAGACATTATCCACATGCTCATTGGTTTCATCCTGATAGATGCCATAAGGAAGCCAGATTACCTTAGAAACGCCCAGATAATCCTTCAGCTTCTGTTCAATCTGAGCCTTCGTCATCGAGGGATTCCGCCCCTTACTAAGGAGACATGCCTCTGTCGTGATACATGTACCCTCACCATCAACATGAATCGAACCGCCCTCCAGCACGAAGGGATCCGCATCATAAAAGTCCAGCTTCAGCGCATCGCAGATCCGCTTCGCCGCCTGATCGTCCTCATGGAAGTCCTGATATAAGCCATCGACCTCCCCGCCCCAGGCATTGAACCGCCAATTCACGCCACGGACGATTTTACTATTTGATTGCTCCCGCACGACGCAGCTTGGTCCAATGTCTCTGGCCCAGGCATCATCAGTCCGAATCGGGAGAAGTCTCACATGATTTGTGAATTTGGTCGCAGCATCGGGCCTACTCTTTTCAAGTAAATCAGTCTTTTCCTTTATTGCGTTTTCTACGCTGGGAATATTCTCAGGGTTCACAAGGAGCCAGACCTTCTCATCCTGTGCAAGATACCCGATGATCTCCGTGAAGTCCTTCTGCGCCTCCGCACCATGATGCGGCCAGGACCCGGGGCGCACCGGCCAGATCATCACCGTACCTTCATGTGCTTCAAACTCCCCTGGCATGCGGAAGCCATCCTGCGCCGGTGTTCTATTTTCGATTTCCAAGTCCGCCCTTCCTTTCTTCTGGTTTTTCATTTCTGCCCTGTTACTGCAAAAAATGTAATGATGCCTGACCTCATTAGGTAATTCTGAAGGTGAAACTGAGGTAGCAAGGATCAAGATAGTCGATTTTTGAAATCCTGATATCCAAAGGCCTTCACTAGTTCACAATTACCGTCTTCTCTCATCAAATAAATTGACGGCAGCGGGATACCGTTAAACGTGTTGTTCTTGACCATCGAGTAGATCGCCATGTCTTCGAACACAAGCCGGTCGCCGACCTTGATCTCGTGGTCAAACGAATAATCACCGATGGTATCCCCCGCAAGACATGTCAATGACGACAGCCGGTAAGTATATGGCCTTTCACCGGGTTTCCCACTGTCACGAAGCGGTGGTCGATAGGGCATCTCCAGCACATCCGGCATATGACAAGCTGCGGATGCATCCAGCACAAGAGTTTTCAGGCCATTGTCTACGATGTCCAGCACCTCTGTGACGAGGCAGCCTGCATTAAGCGCGATCGCTTCGCCCGGTTCGAGATACACCTCGACATCATAGCTCTCCTTCATATGCTTTACGAGCGTGACGAGAAGCTCCCGGTCGTAATCCGCGCGTGTGATATGGTGGCCACCGCCGAGGTTCAGCCACCGGATCTGCGAACTTTTTAGAATATCACCGAACTTCTCTTCCACAGCCTTCAGCGTGGTAGCCAGGTCATCAGCATTCTGCTCACAGAGCGTATGCACATGAAGCCCATCCACCAGCGCGAAGGCCTCCGGATATTCCTCCATGCCTTTCCGAAAATTCTTCTCCGTGATACCAAGCCGGGATCCCGGTGCACAAGGATCATAGATGGCATGATCGCCCTGCGTCGAGCACTCCGGATTCAGCCGGAGGCCGATGCCGGTGTCACCATATTTTCGGAAATATCTGCGTGCATCACTGTATTTATCAGATATCGTCCCATTCTTGCCGATTTCAAATCCATCAGATTTCTCCGATAGATCAAATTGGTTTTCATGGCTTTCTATGTGTCGGGCAGGATTTTCTGCATAATTTTGATCGTGATCAGTTGCTGCACTTGAAAAAACGTCCGGAAAATATTGCCTGTGAAGCTCGGCAACTCTACCGGCATATCTGTTCAGCTGCGTGAAGGAGTTAAAGGTCACATGCTCGCAGATCCTGCCAAGCTCCTCGATGTCCGAGGCCTTAAACGCCGGCGCATAGACATGATTTTCCTTCCCCATCTCCTCATGAGAAAGCCTCGCCTCATACAATCCACTTGCTGTCGTGCCATCGAGATACTCCGCGATGAGCGGATATACCGCAAACATGGAAAAAGCCTTTTGCGCCAGCAAACATGGAAAAAGCCTTTTGCGCCAGCAAAATCTTGCAGTCCGCCTTTTTCTTCACATCCCGAAGGATCTTGAGATTTGCTATTAACTTATTTTCGTCCACGATATAAGCAGGAGTCGGGACCTCTTCGATTGTAATTCTTGCCATATGCAGCCTTTATTATTTGCATGGCATAGTAATTTTACTGACCTATGTTTTACTATGCCGCCAAATTTCACAATTTTAAAATTTGACATAGAATTATATGTTTTTTCCTATTTTCTATGCCGATTCAACATTTAAGCTCGGACAGTTGGCATAGTAAAACATGATATTGCTAAAATTATATGCCTCCACCCAGAAATCAAGGTACCAGTGTCGGGTTCTCCTCAACATGCCACGGCAGGCCCCACTTTGAAAGTGCACCCATGTATGGATCCGGATCGAACTCATCGGTCGTGAAAACGCCCGGCATCGCCGGTACACCCGTCGTATAGGAAATCGCCTGCGAGCCAAGCTCCTTGTAGCATTCCTGATGATCGCAGACATTGTAGATCATGATGCTCCGCTTCTTGCCATCCTTCATACCCGTGAAAATACAACCGATATTGGTCTTTCCATGTGTGCGCGGGCCAAGCGTCGCCGGATCCGGAAGCAGTGCCTTCAGGAACTGAATCGGCACGATATCACGTCCCTCAAATTTAATCGGTGTCGTCGAAAGCATCCCGACATCCTCGAGGCAGCGCATATGATCAAGATAACTCTGCCCGAAAGTCATGAAGAAACGAATTCGCTTTACCTCCGGCAGATGCTTTCCGAGCGCCTCGATCTCCTCATGATGAAGAAGATACATATCCTTCTCCCCGACCTCCTGGAAATCGTATTCGCGCTTAATGCTCATGGCCGGTACCTCAACCCAGTGCCCGTCTTCCCAGTAGGAGCCCGGTGCAGACACCTCACGAAGATTGATCTCCGGATTAAAGTTGGTCGCAAACGCATAGCCATGATCACCGCCGTTACAGTCGAGGATATCGATCGTATCGATGGTATCGAAATAATGCTTCTTCGCATACGCGGTAAATACCGACGTCACGCCCGGATCAAAGCCTGTGCCAAGAAGGGCCGTGAGCCCTGCATCCTGGAATTTCTTCTGATAAGCCCACTGCCACGAATAATCGAAGTACGCCGAGAAGCCCTCTTCCTTGCAGCGCTTCTCATAGGCTGCACGCCATGCCGGATCATCCGTATCCTCCGGTTCATAGTTTGCCGTGTCGATATAGTCAACCCCCGCCGTGAGGCATGCATCCATGATCGTGAGATCCTGATACGGCAGCGCCACATTCAGCACCGCATCCGGCTTATAGGTCTTGATAAGCTCTGCCAATGCCGACACGTCCGACGCATCGATCTCTGCTGTCGTGATGGCCGTCTTTGTCTTCCCTTCAAGCTCAGCCTTTACCTTATCACACTTCGATTTAGTCCGGCTTGCGATCATCAGCTCACCGAATACCTCATCATTCTGACATGCCTTTTTGATTGCAACCTGCGCGACACCACCACAGCCAATCACCATCAGTCTCTTCATTTTGCTCCTCCTTTTCAAACCAAGCTGACACTCGGGACGGTTCTCCCTGTCAACTTTTTTGACGAAACATTTATCTCCAGAAACATCGTTCCAAAAAGCTGACAGAGAGAACCGTCCCCGATGTCAACTTAAACCCGATTTTCTTCCTCCGATAGGATATCCTCCACATACTTCGGCAGCATGAACGCGCCTCTATG
>OMZX01000083.1 GCA_900315665.1 uncultured Eubacteriales bacterium | reverse complement strand
GTAACGTCATCGCCGTCAGCCTTGCACTCTGCATCGATCATGTTCATCTGCGGGGATCCAATGAAGCCTGCAACGAACTTGTTGCACGGTGTCTCGTAAAGGTTCTCCGGGGTATCAACCTGCTGGATGACACCATCCTTCAGAACGACGATTCTGGTACCGAGTGTCATAGCCTCGGTCTGGTCATGTGTTACATAGATAATGGTTGTCTCGAGAGACTTGTGAAGCTTAGCGATCTCTACACGCATCTGCGCACGGAGCTTCGCATCGAGGTTACTAAGCGGCTCATCCATGAGGAAGACCTTCGGTCTACGAACGATCGCACGTCCCATGGCAACTCTCTGTCTCTGACCACCGGACAGAGCCTTCGGCTTTCTGTCAAGCAGATGCTCGAGGTCAAGGATTCTTGCAGCCTCATGTACCTTCTGATCGATTTCATCCTTCGGAACCTTACGAAGCTTCAGACCAAATGCCATGTTATCATACACGGTCATATGCGGATACAGAGCGTAGTTCTGGAAAACCATCGCGATATCTCTGTCCTTCGGCTCTACATCGTTCATTCTCTTGCCATCGATGAAAAGATCACCGGAAGAGATATCCTCAAGGCCTGCGATCATACGAAGTGTCGTAGACTTACCACAACCTGAAGGTCCTACGAAAATGATAAATTCCTGGTCCTGTACGTCCAGGTTAAAATCCTTAACAGCCTCGAAGCCGTTCGGATATTTCTTTGTTACATTTTTCAGCTGTACACTAGCCATTTTTCAAGTCTCCTTTTGTCTCGCGTTTGTGTCACGTGCCCGGTCTTCCAATGCTTCCGCCGCCACATCCTCACCGGGCTAAGCGCCTCGGCTTCCTTTGCCTGATGTAGGCATTGGCAAATTAAAAAGTTCGGAACACGTCTTTCTTTTAACAACCTCCCGTATTGTACTAAATTCGAGGTTTTTCTTCTATAGAAACGCTTTCCAAAAAACGGCCCGTTATTTTAGACATAATGTCCACTTATCGAAATGTGTTGGTCAATACTGACAAAAAATGCTGGTCTTTGTGATTTTAATCTTTCCGTCTTTTAGCAATTTGCCCACCGCGCGCTTGAAGGCGGCCTTTGACATGCCGAAATCGCGCTGAATTTCGTCAGGTTGTACAGTTTTATCGGTGTACGGGACGTGTCCCTCGAACTTTTCTTCCAAAATGCGGAGCACTTCTTCGGCATTCTGCTCATAAGAGATGGTCTTCATTTCAGCACCTTCCACAACATGGGCGTCGGTGTGCTTCTTTGTGTACATCGTCGCAGCGAGGCGGTCCGAGTGGTCAACGTAGAGATAGACCTCGACCTGGTCGCCCTTCTTCACCTCGTAGCGCTGCTCGTGATAGGGCAGCAGCACGTCGCGGTCGAGTCCAATGCTTACAAATGCGCCGATGCTGGTGATGTCTTTCACCTCGAGGCGTGCGATGTCGCCAACCTCCGCGAGGGGCTTCCGGGTCGTCGCGATGAGGCGGTCTTTCGAGTCCTTGTAGACGAAGACGGTGATTTCGTCTCCTTCCTTTGCGCCCTCCGGCACCTGCTTTTTCGGGAGGAGCACGGATGCGCCCTCGCTATCTTCGAGATACACGCCGAAGTCCTTCTCCCGCGCGAGCTTTAATTTCTGAACCTTGCCGATTTCCATGGTTTGTTGTCCTTTCTTTTTGTTTGTTTGATGATTTATGGGTTGTGACTTTGCTTTTCGTTGATGATTTCTTCCAGCCGCGGGGCGGAAAACTGCTCTGCGGCTGATGGCTTACCGGTTTGGCCACTTCCATCGGCTGACCACGCGAAGCCGCCTTGGCTAAGTGGCTGATGGATTTCAGGATTGCTTTATTCCATCAGTTGTCGTCCGAAAATTAGATCAATGGAGTGACTGATAAATTGGCATATATAGTGCCATCATCTGCTTTAAGGCTAATGTATACCTCTCCACCGGGTGTTTTCCCTATATATGGAGTTATTATGTCGCCAAAAAGAGCTGATTTATGATATTCTATGGTCATTGTTTCAAACATGTAAGTTGGCAATTCTGCATATTTCTATGCTCTGCATATGAAGTTCTATAGTTACTTCCGCCCAGCCTTCTCCGCTTGCTCCACTTCAAACGAAGCTCGCGCCCGCGCTTCCGCGTCTTCTACGCCCGAATGCGTATGCATAAACGGTTTGTCCAGCTCCGCCGCCACACGTAAGTGTGGATTCACATCCCGAAGCTGATAGACCAGCTTCGACAGCAGCTCGCTCTGCTCCGCATCGCTCATCGTCCACGGCGTCACCAGATCAAAGTGGAGAACGATGTCTTCGTCGTCCCTTTGCTGCTCTCTGGCATGATGCGATGTCCCTTCGTTTTCTCTGTCTGTCCCCAAATTTCCTGAAGCAGATGACGAAGCATCATCCTGCTGTGCAGAAGCTGTGCTCTCCTGCCCGTCATGCATGATCTGAAAATCATGGAAGCTGGCCTCGGGGCAGAGCTCCGAGAGCGCCTTCGCCAGCACGCCTTCATAGAACCCGGCGCGGTCGCTCGTGTCGTGCGGATCCATGTGAATCAACAGATGGATGCCGAGCTTTTCGAAGCATTCCTTTTCAATGCAGTCGATCCGCTCATGAGAGGCCTCCACGGACGACTTCCCGTCGACCTCCACATGCACGGTCGCCATGTACTGGTTCGGCCCATAATTATGAACGATGAGATCATGCACCCCGTAGATGCCGTCATAATGCCCCACAAACTCCATAATCTCGTAATAGATCTTCGGGTCGATTGACTCGCCGATCAGCGGCTCCAGCGTCTCCTTCGCGATTTTAACGCCATTCCAGAGGACGATCAGTGAAACCCCCGCGCCGACGAACGCATCGATATTCACATGAAGAAGCATGAGAATGAGAACCGACAGAAGAGCGGCTCCGGTAGTCATGATATCGGAAAAGGCGTCCTGCGCGGTTGCAAGGAACATCTGCGAATCAATGCGTTTTGCCACCCGCCGGTAAAAGAGTCCGAGAAAAAGCTTCACGAAAATTGAAAAAACGAGGACGCCGATCGTGAGCGCCGACGTCTCCGGAAGCTCCGGGTGCAGGATCTTCGCACACGACTCCTTCAGCGTCTCGACCGAGACGACGAGGATCAGCACCGACACGATAAACGCCGCGACGTACTCGATCCGCCCGTGCCCGAAGGGATGATCCTCGTCCGCCTTCTTCCCCGCCATCCGCGACGCGACCACCGAAATGATCGAGCTGCCCGCGTCCGACAGGTTATTGAAGCCGTCCGCGATGACCGACACCGACCGCGCGAGCACGCCAGCCGTCACCTTGGACGCAAAAAGGAGCAGGTTACATAGAATGCCTACATAACCCGCCCGCTCTGAAACTTTCAGCCGGTCCACAGTGTCGATCGCACGCATCGCTCCTTCCGGGGAAACAGTCTCCTGCAAAGACACTCTGTCCTGGCCGATTGCATTATCCAATTTTTCGTCCATACCGCACCTCTGTTAACTCATCCAACAGACATCTTTTTTACCGGGCTGTTGTCTACACCGCCCTGCCCGGCTGCCCCGGGTCGTTTCATATTGCAGGCATTCTAACAATAATCCTCTTTTTCGTCAAGATATTATGGTATAATTTCTTTACACATAAGTTATTTACAAATTCGCATCCGTCAAGAACTAAGGCTTGACTAGAACGAGAGGTATGCCATGGAACACAATCCTTTAATTAGTAAAGATAATGGTTTGGAGATCACCTATTCCGATCTCAAAAAAAAGAAAAACGGTGAAGAATATATCACCATGTATTTCGAACAGCCTACAGCAGATGGGCATGGTTTCGACTCTGCTGAATGTGATTATCCGTATGGTGATTTCAGAAATATTATCGGGTTTACACAGACTGAAATAAAATCTCTATGGGAATATGTCGCAAAGCTAGGACAAACCGCTTTTGATTTTTCAAAGGAGGACGCCCTTGCCAAAATTTGCTAACGTTCTTGGCTATGATATCTTTTTCTGGAGCAACGAAGGTAAACCTCCTGAGGATGTCCACATTCATGTCGGTAAAACCACTGAAAAAAATAATGCATAGTAATCAACAGTTTATGCCTTCGCCTCTTCTGTCACGGCCTCGATGAAGCCCTGAAGCTTCGAGGTACAATGCGGACATCTGGTTGCATCAATCGGAATCTCTGACTTACAGTACGGGCAGATCTTCGTGGTAGCTGGAGCCGGCGCTTCTTCCTTCGGCTTACGAAGCTTGTTCACTTCCTTCACGAGAAGAAATACGACGAGCGCGTTGATCACAAAGCTGATGAGTGCAGTGATGAAGGCGCCATACGCGAAAACCGCACCCTGCTCGACCGCCTCGGCATACACCTTCGTGGTCTGTCCGGCAAGCGGGATAAACATGTTCGAGAAATCAAGCTTACCGGTAAAGATACTAAGAATCGGCATCACGAGGTCATCGACGAAGGCCTTCACGAGCGATGTAAACGCAGCGCCGACGATCATGCCGACAGCCAGGTCAATCATATTTCCCTTAACAGCGAACTCTTTAAATTCATTTAGAAATTTTTTCATTTTATTTTCCCTTCCTTTTCAGCCTCTCTATCTCATGCTGATTTTTTCGATCTGAAATATCTTCTACTGCACTTTCATTTTGCTGTATCCGATATCTCTGCTTTCCCTATTATACACAAATTTACTGAAAATGGATGATTTGATTTTATGCAGATAAAAGCGCGCCGTTTGCGTGAGCGTAGAACTGATGGTTCGAGGTGTAAGCATTGGCAAGCATACGGCCTTGCGCATCCATGTAGTATACGACACCCTTCGAAACGACGATATTCTCCTTCACGAAAAGCTCCAGAGATCATCCGGATCCGTGTTGACGAGCACGCTCAGCCGGTCGAGGCGCTCCTGCAGCTCAAAATACCGCATCTCCCGCCCGGACTCTCGCCACCACTTGTCAAACACCTCCGGCTCATCCGTCATATGATGATACTCCATATCCGTCAGCATATCCTGCACCGAAAGCTTCAATTTTTCATAGTCATCGCGTAACACAACAAACCTCCAAGGTATTCGAAACACAGCCCGGCGAAGCAATGCCTGTAAGACTGCCTCAACAGGACACGAGGGGCACCCGTACGAACAATAAAGCCGAAAGTCCCAGCTAGCCAGAAATTTCAAATTCCGTGTTGACAAACATAACCCTTTTTTGTATTATACATAAGTCGCTTGAAGAAAGCGACACAAATAGCGCTGTCGCCAAGTGGTAAGGCAACGGATTCTGATTCCGTCATTCCCAGGTTCGAATCCTGGTAGCGCTGCTGTAAGAGATCATCGTAAGATGATTTCTTTTTTTGCGTTCTTTAGGCAATCTCAAAATATTATGTAAGCCGTCTAGGACTACAATTAAAGCAGATGCAGATGATTCCACTAGCCACATGATTTATCTGCAGCCTTATTTTTACAGTCGCAAACCCAATGCAGATGTGTTAATACGTTTGTAAAATCATCTGCACCGATTCTAAGCTGGTCTTCTGATGACTGCAGATAATCCGTGACAACCCACAATCTGTCTGTACCATCCAACGTATAGCTTTTGCGATGACTGCAGACAGCTTTCGCAAATTCTTTATTCATCTGCATCCGGA
>OMZX01000040.1 GCA_900315665.1 uncultured Eubacteriales bacterium | reverse complement strand
GACGGAGGCGGCGACGGCTACCTTTGTGGTAGTCGGGGCTTCTTCAAACTGGACGCGGATGGATTGTTCTTTTTCTACGTAGTATTTACCGATTTCGAGATCGCCGGCATAGAAGCGGACTTCAGCGATGCTGTCTTCAGATACGCCTTTCGGGAGGTTGTACTGGAGGTCCCAGGTGATGCCGTCTGTCGAAGATCCCTTCGGGAGTGAAACGTACATATCAGAAGAGAAATGGAGGTCCGTGGTCTTCGTCTCGTCATTAATGATGGTATCTGCTACGAGGCGGCTTCGGATTTCATCCAGACTGATCATGCCATCCGGTACCGGTAGGTTCTCTGTCTGATCAAAGCCGAGGTTCAGAAGTGCCTCGGTATCAAGATAATGCTGGGGATTTTTATCCTTCAGTACGACCGCGACGATGCGCCGGCCGTCTGATTCTGCCATCGTGATGAGTGTGTTACCGCAATCGACGGTATAGCCGGTCTTTCCGGCGACGACACGGCTGTCGGAGTACTGCGTATCTGGCCGGCCGGAGCATCTTATGCTCCATGTAAACCGTGCTGCCTTCCGGAAGCCGGATGGTCGCCGGCATCTTGTAGGACATATGGGATTCTACCTCGAGAAAGTCCTGATTTTTCATGGCTTCCGCACCGATGAGCGCCATATCATAGGCCGAGGTGTAATGGTTTTCATCGAAAAGGCCGGACGGATTTGTGAAATGACTGTCGACGCAGCCGAGCGCGATTGCGGTCTCATTCATAAGATCGGCAAACGCTTCGCGGGAGCCGGCGACATAGCAGGCCAAAGCATTAGCTGCTTCATTCGCGGATTTCAGAAGCATCGCGTTCAGGAGATCCTCGACGGTAAGTGTGTCACCCTCCTCCAGCTGGGCGTTCGATGAGCCGAAGTCAACATTGTACACATCATCGTGGGTAAGGGTGACCTTGTCGGTCGGCTTACAATGTTCGAGCACGACGAGTGCCGTCAGCACCTTCGTGATCGAAGCCGGATATTTATGAGCATGCATATCCTTCCCGAAAAGAATGCCGCCAGTATCAGCATCCATCACGATGCCGGACTCTGCCGTCAGCTCTGTGTATGGAAAATTCCAATCCGCGAAGGCTGTTACATGCAGGCACAACATGAGGCAAACCAGGAGCAGTGCCGCTATTCTTTTTTTTGATTTCTTTGTATTCATGTAAAAAAGACGGCTACCCTGGAAGCTCCTGTACTAACCGCTCTGTTTCCTTTCCAAAGATTAAAAGTACCTTTTTTTGATGTTTCGTGAGACGTGTCTGATCAGAAGTCAAAGCATCGCTTCGCTTCAGAATTACAAGCAGTCTTTCTCCTTCTGCCTTAGTAATCTTATTTTCTAAAAGGTACTGTTTTAGTTCTTCCAAAAGCCTGGAGACGATACGCTCTCCCAAAACCAGTGTGAGGTCATATTGATGGCCAGAAGCAATCTCTTCCGGCAGCTGTATCGTATCAAAGGTGGAATTCTCAATCGGGAACAAAAACGAAACACTATACATGTTTTTTTTGTTGCCAAAAATCTGATCCAACTGTTCTGTCAGAAAAAGCTCCGAATAATCGTATGCATAAGCGTAAAGCACATCCTGCACTCGTTGAGGATCCGGGAGGCATCTGACACCATCCTTGTTTTCCGGAAGATAATCCTCCTCAAACATGCAATAGAGTTCAATGAAGGTATATAACGTTGCCTTCACATGTTCGATTCTGCCTTCATGAATGGCCGGTATCAGGCGATATAGCTCCATAGAAAGAACTGAAAAGCTGCTGCCGTATGGTGATAACTCACGTACAAGATAATCTGCATCCAGATAACGATAAGGTGGCAAAAGGAAATTGTCATCCGACGAACCCATGAGAAGCGCTGAAAGAAACGTCGCAGTCGTCCGAAAATACTTTCGAAAAGGCTCCCGCACCGTCTCCTCATACGCTATCATCTGAAGTCTTTCCAAAATATCCTGTGACCACTCCATACCGATATATTCTTCACTCATGCGAGCACTCCGACGATGACGATCACCAGAAAGAAAAGAAGCATGGTAATATCCAGCACCATGATTGCCTGTACCGGTCGTACATTTTCCTCTTCTTTTCTGCGAAAAGCTGTGAAGCCTGCTATGAGTGACATCACAGCGCAAAGCATCGTACTCATCCCAAGTGCGCCGACGATCGCGGGGCCCTGCCCCGCCATTCGAACCGAAATCACGACTGCCACGATCATAGCCACAAGTGAGACGAGGAAAAAGACCAACGCCGGAACAGTCCCCTTTGCAATTTTCTTCTTTATATAGTTAAAACGTTTCTTTTTTTCCGCCAAAGGATTTCCCTCTATGTGTCTTTTCATAATGCCGACTCCGGAAATATTGCACGATCCGGAAGAGAACATACCCGAGAATACCGCCCGTCGTATTCAGGATGATATCATCGACATCGCAGCTGCCGGCCCGGAACAAAAGCTGTGCCATCTCGATACCATAAGAAAGAAGATATGACACGATCGCCGTGTAGTAGAGCCTCGAACGGCACCGTGAACTAATGATACAAATCGTAAAGCCGAACGGTACGAAACCTGCGATATTACCAAACAGGTTGATGAAGACCCCATACAGCCCGATTTCCCGCGCATGCACGATGTACCGCCGGATCTCCCGAAACGGCTGAAAATTATACTCTGCATCCGCCCTTCCCATGAAAGACCGTCCATCCATATCCGAAAAAAACATGAGATGGATAAGAAGCAGCAAATACAACACAAAAAGAACCCAGCCGAGCCGCTGGTTTCTTGTCTTATGCTTCGCCATCAGAAGGTAATATCGTTCTTATTTCTTAAAAGCAGTGCTCCATTAATGATACTAAGCACCCCTACTGTCACACCGGCTACCAAAATTACGATCCCAAGCGCGATCGAACCCGCACCCGTCCTTCTCATCAGCTTATATATTTTCTCCATACTGTTCACCAAACTTTCTCCGGTAAATCAACAAATAAACTTATAATATCCCAAAGGTCTTTTTATTCTAGCATAAGTAGTATATGGGTGTCAAAAACACTTGAATTCAAAAGTCTTGACGATACGTATAATACGTGTTATAGTGTTTGAAAGGAGGTGCCGTTATGCGTTTTCGCGAAGTTGATAGTATGCTTAGAAAAGATGGTTGGTACGAAGTACGCAAAGTTGGTTCTCATCATCAATATAAGCATCCGACAAAACCCGGAACAGTAACTGTACCTGAACACGCCGGTAAGGATATTCAACCGGAAACTGTAAAAAGTATCAAACGATATGCTGGTATTTAGTTGGAGGTCAATGATGAAACTAACTTATCCTGCAATTTTTACTCATTTTGATGATGAGGATGGTTATACTGTAGAATTTCCCGATCTTCCAGGCTGTGTAACAGAAGGCTATGGTATTGCAGATACTATGTTCATGGCCGAAGACGCTGCAAGTGGATGGATTTTAACTGAATTAGAGGACGGTAAAAATCCTCCAAAGGCATCAGATATTCATTCTTTTCACGCACCAACGAACGGCTTTCTTAGTATGGTAGCTCTTGACATGGATGCATATGCAGAGAAATATGGAGAAAAGGCAGTAAAGAAAACTCTTACGATTCCTGCATGGATGAACACCTACGTTGAAAGGCACGGTATCAGCTGCTCCAGAGTTTTAAGAGAAGCCGTTGATGATATCATCAAAAAAGAAACTGAAACTCTTTTAGCCTAAATTATTATTTGTAGGTAGAGGCTGCAGTGCATAGCACAGCAGCCTTATTTGTTGCTAACAAAATTTCGATCATTCATATTCTTTATTGAAAATCCTGAAAGGAATCAGTAAATGGAAGCAGAACTTCTGAAAGAACTCGACAAAACAGATGAAAAAGCAGTACGACAACTGGTCGAGGAATGCAACGCCTATGACCATACAGCTTATGACTCGGATCTGGATGGTGATTTCTATTACCTCGTTCGTAACGATGACCCGGAGGAAAGCGGCGTCGACAGTCCTCTTTTCGCTATCCTTTCCGGGTACAAGCTTGGCGAGACCATCGATGGTCAGGATGTTCTCGAAATTGAAGCCTTCACGACACCCGTTATGCGCGGTATCGGCATGTTTACCATGTGCTACCAGAGCCTCCTGGACGATTTCCGCGGTTACCGCATTCGCTTCATGCTGAAACGTCCAATCGCTCCATTTGACACACAGGTATCAGAAGTTACATCTGCCCTCCCCTTCGTCTGCCCCGACGCCTACGAAACCCTCTCCGCGATCGGTGCCATCCACCAATACGACGAACTCCTCATGCAAAAAGAGCTGCCTCGCCCGATCAAAAATCCAGGCGAACAGCTCTCCACAAAATTCGGTGAACTCCATACAACACCCTACGACAAAGAAACCCTGTATGTGTATGGAGTCCTAGTCTACGAAAAATACCAGCACGCGGGCCATGGACGAGAGCTCATGCAAGCCCTCGAAACCACCCCGGACGGCCACTACCGGAAGCTCCTACTCCAGGTCAGCTCCACAAACCTCCCTGCATTACATCTCTACCAGACCATGGGCTATCAGGAAACCGAACGCATCCTCTACTTCCTCAATAAAACGTAAAACAGGGACTGCCGCGCTCGTGCTTCGCGCGGCAGCCCCGTCCGGTTTATCTCAGACTGTCACCTTCATCGGCTCGAGGTGCCAGATGTCATGCACGTACTCCTCGATGGTTCGGTCAGACGAGAACTTCCCGGCATTTGCCGTATTGAGGATCGCCGCACGTGCCCACCATGCCTCATCCTGATACTTCTCGACTGCCTTCCGCTGCGCCTCATCATAGGACGCAAAGTCACGAAGAATGAAATACCGGTCGGCAACATCCGACTCGTTTGTATTCAACAGTGAATCATACAGCGGACGGAACAGCTCCGGGTTCTCCGGGCTGTAATAGCCATTCACCAGCTGCATCAGCACGCGGCGGATTTCCTGATTGTTGTTAAAAATATCCATCGGCTGATAGGAGCGGTTATGCTCAAGCTCGATGACCTCATCCGCGGACATGCCGAAGATGAAGGCATTGTCCTCACCGACTTCCTTTACAATCTCGACATTCGCGCCATCCATCGTACCAAGCGTCAGTGCGCCGTTAAGCATGAGCTTCATGTTCGACGTACCGGAGGCCTCCTTCGATGCCGTGGAAATCTGCTCCGAGATATCCGCTGCCGGAATGATGATCTCAGCATTGGAGACCTTATAATCCTCGATGAATACCACTTTCAGCTTGTCATGAAGCGATGCATCGTTATTGATGACATTTGCAACGTTGTTGATGAGCTTGATGGTAAGCTTCGCAGTCTTGTAGCCTGCTGCCGCCTTTGCACCGAAGATATAAACATGCGGATAGAATGGCATATCCGGGTGATCCTTCAACTGATTGTAAATATACATGACATGAAGGATGTTCATCAGCTGACGTTTGTACTCATGAAGACGCTTTACCATCACATCAAAGATGGCATCCGTAGAAACCTTCACGCCGTTATGCTCATAAATATACTTCGCGAGACGCTCCTTGTTGTGCCGCTTAATGGCCATAAACTCCGCCTGACACTTCGGATCATCCGCATAAACTTCGAGCTTCTTGATCTTCGTGAGGTCCGTGATCCAGCCATCCCCAATCTTTGTGGATACCCAGTCCGCAAGCTCCGGATTTGCATGGAGAAGCCAACGACGCGGTGTGATACCATTCGTCTTGTTCGAGAACTTGTCCGGATACATCTCGTAGAAGTCCTTCAGAGTTACCTTCTTGAGAATCTCCGTATGAAGCTTCGCAACACCGTTCACCGCATGCCCGCCGACGATGGCAAGACGCGCCATATGTACCTGGCCGTTGTAAATGATGGCCATGCGGGAAATCTTGTCTTCAGCCTGTGCGCCGTACTGTGCACGAATCTGGTCGCAGAAGCGGCGGTTGATCTCCTCGACAATCTGATAAATTCTAGGAAGCAGCTTCGAGAAAAGCTCGATCGGCCACTTCTCCAGGGCTTCTGCCATGATGGTGTGGTTCGTATAGGCACAGGTCTTCGTCGTAATCTCCCACGCCTCATCCCAGCTTAAGCCATAGTCATCCATGAGTACACGCATGAGCTCCGGCACTGCTACCGTCGGATGCGTATCATTGAGCTGGAACGCAACCTTCTCATACAGATGATGGATATCCTTGTTATGTCTGTCGTAATACTCCTTCACCGCGGTCTGTACGGATGCAGAGATAAAGAAATACTGCTGGCGGAGACGAAGCTCCTTACCGGCATAGTGGTTATCATTCGGGTAAAGAACTTCAACAATATTCGAAGCCATATTCTCGGATTCGACAGCCTTCTCATAGTTGCCCTTGTCGAACTCCTCAAGACGGAAGGTATCCTTTGCCTGCGCATCCCAGACACGAAGGGTATCCACGACATGATTGCCATAGCCTACAACCGGCGTATCATACGGGATTGCCACGATGGACTGATAGCCCTTCTGCTCGAAATGAAGCTTGCCGTTTTCATTAACGGTCTCTACCCAGCCGCCGAACTTGACCTCCTTCTGGAGCTCAGCACGACGAAGCTCAAAGGGGTTGCCGTCACGAAGCCAGTCATCCGGTACCTCTCTCTGATAACCGTCGACAATCTGCTGCTTGAACATGCCATACTTATAGCGGATACCACAGCCGCATGCCCAATAGCCAAGCGTAGCAAGGGAATCCAGGAAGCAGGCTGCGAGTCTTCCGAGACCGCCGTTACCGAGCGCCCAGTCCGGCTCTGCATCCTCCAGAGCATTTAGATCTAGTCCCAGCTCCTTGATCGCCTGCTTGATGCCCTCGTGTGCAGTCAGATTAATGATGTTGTTACCGAGTGCTCTGCCCATCAGGAACTCCATGGAAAGATAGTACACTCTCTTCGCATCATTCTTCTCGGCTGCCTTCTGTGTTGCCATCCAGTCATCGATGATGAGATCCTCTACCGCATAGGCCACCGCATGAAAGGCCTCCTTGTCATTGAGATCCTCAAGGGATCTCCGGTAAAGCTTCCGCGCGGTTACTTCTACGTCTCTCTTAAAAGCTTCCTTATCGAATTTGTCCACGTTCTGTCCTTTCTTTAGATCAGATACCATGCTTCCCCCTCCTGTTCCCTCCGGCGTCATGCAGGGCTAGTCCAATGCTTCCCCCCCTCTGCATCTTACCTTCAGATTGACTCTGCAGCTGCCTGCAGTAGTAAAAAACAAGCAGGACATGTTCTATCAAGAATATGTCCTGCTTGGTAATTCGGCTAAAATCAGTTTTTCTTAACTGCAAGTGTCAGATTTTCACCGTTAATGTCCCAGGACTTTTCATATCCTTCTGTTCCACCATAAACGATTTCATCCGCCATGACAACCTTTTTAATCTCATTTTCATTATTTTTAATAAATGATATGAGCTTTTCGTTGTCCTTTACATAAATTGTGATGTGGTCCATGACCTCGAAGCCGGCTTCCTTACGCATGGTCTGCAGCTTCGAAATAACCTCACGGACATAGCCCTCTTCGATGAGCTCCGGTGTCAGGTTCGTATCGAGTACGATGGTGTAGGCTGCGTCCTCCTCTGTCACGAAGCCGCTCTTCTTTGCGACATCGATGAGAAGGTCATCCTTCGTGAGTGCGGCCTCGGTATCACCATCTACTGTGAACTTAAGCACGCCCTCTGCGTCCAGTGTATCCATCGCCTTCGAGCCGTCCATCTCGGTGAGATAAGTCCGAATTGAATTGAGATGTTTGCCATACTTCGGGCCGACGGTCCGGAGCTGCGGCTTAAAGGTATAGGCTGTGAACGCACGAAGATCTTCCTGGAAGACAACCTTCTTCGTGTTGAGCTCATCCTTCACGATATCCGAGAAGAAAGTATCGAGTTCATGCTCCGCCTTGACATACATCGCCGGTACCGGCTGACGATTCTTGACCTGTGCTTCATTTCTGGCTGCACGGCCAAGGAGCACGATGTGAAGGACCTCATCCATGTTCTTCTCAAGCTCTGTATCGATCATCGACTCATCCGCCGTCGGGAAGAGGCAGAGATGGACAGACTTCTTCGCATTCGGATCAACAGAGCAGACAAGATTACGATAGATTGACTCCGTGATAAACGGTACCATCGGCGCTGCAGCCTTCGAGAAGGTCACAAGTGCCGTGTAGAGCGTCATGTAGGCATTGATCTTATCCTGCTCCATGCCCTTCGCCCAGAAGCGCTCACGGGAACGACGGACATACCAGTTCGACATATCATCGACGAACTCCTGTAGTGCGTTTGCTGCCTCCGGGATCTTGAACTGATCAAGATCAGTGTCGACGGTCTTTACGCAGGTGTTGAGCTTCGAAAGAAGCCACTTGTCCATAACGGAAAGCTTGTCATACTCGAGTGAATATTTCGTCGGGTCGAAGCTGTCAATGTTTGCATACAGCACGAAGAACGCATAGGTATTCCAGAGCGTACTAAGGAACTTACGCTGTCCTTCGATGACGGCCTTATCATGGAAGCGATTCGGGAGCCATGGCGCCGAGTTCGTATAGAAGAACCAGCGGATGGCGTCGGCGCCGTGCTTCGTGAGGGCCTCCATCGGGTCGACGGCATTGCCCTTTGACTTCGACATCTTCTGGCCGTTTTCATCCTGGACATGGCCGAGGACGAGAACAGACTCAAACGGTGCCTTGTCAAAGAGGATCGTGGACTCGGCAAGAAGAGAATAGAACCAGCCTCTTGTCTGATCGACGGCCTCACAGATAAACTGTGCCGGGAACTGGGACTTGAAAAGCTCCTGGTTCTCGAACGGATAATGATGCTGTGCATATGGCATCGCACCAGAATCAAACCAGCAGTCGATGACCTCCGGTACACGATGCATGAGTCCGCCGCACTTCGGGCAACGGCAGGTCAGCTTATCGACATACGGCTTATGAAGCTCGATATGCTCATAGCCGACGTAGTCAGAGCTGTAGCCCTCTTTACCAGCTTTCTTCAGCTCGTCGAGTACCTCCTGGTAGTTCGTGGACTGCTCCTTAAGCTCCTGAATCGACCCGATGGCCTCCTGCTCGCCGCAGTCGTCACACTGCCAGATATTGAGCGGTGTGCCCCAGTAACGGTTTCTAGAAAGGCCCCAATCCTGGACATTCTCAATCCAGGCGCCGAAACGACCGGTACCGATCGTCGGCGGGTACCACTTGACGGTATTGTTGTTCTTTACGAGATCATCACGAACTGCGGTCATCTTGATGAACCAGGACTCACGTGCATAGTAGATGAGCGGGGTATCACAGCGCCAGCAATGCGGATAGGCGTGGGTGAACTTCGGTGCATCATAGAGAAGCTTCCGCGCAGAAAGATCCTTCAGAACCTCAGGGTCAGCACTGATCGCGCCCTCCTTCATCTCCTTTTCCGTCGGCTTGCAGCGCATACCGGCAAACGGCGTCTGGGAGGTCATGCGGCCCTTCTCGTCAACGAATTTGATGAGCGGAAGGTTATTTTCACGGCCGATCCGGGCATCGTCTTCACCAAATGCAGGTGCAATGTGTACGATACCAGTACCATCGCTATCGCTGACATAAGTGTCTGATACAACAAAATGTGCCTTTTTATGCTGTCTCTCGGCTTCCTTTGCAGCGCACTCATAGAGTGGCTCATAGCTAATGCCTACAAGCTCGGAACCCTTATAGGTTTCAATTACTTCGTAAGCCTTCTCACCATCCTTTGCAAGTGGTGAAAGAACCTTATCAAGGAGCGATGTGCAGAGTACATAGGTGTTGCCATCGCATGCCTTCACCTTGCTGTAAGAAAGGTCCGGATGTACGCAGAGTGCGGTATTTGACGGAAGTGTCCACGGTGTGGTCGTCCATGCAAGGAAGAAGTAATCTCCCTCTTTTGCCTTGAAACGGACTATCGCGGAGCGCTCGGTCAGATCCTTATAGCCCTGTGCTACCTCGTGGCTTGAAAGCGGGGTGCCGCAACGCGGACAATAGGGCACAACCTTAAAGCCCTCGTAGAGAAGGCCTTTCTTCCAGATTTCCTTGAGAGCCCACCACTCGGACTCGATATAGTCATCATGATAGGTGACATACGGGTTATCCATATCCGCCCAGAAGCCGACCTTGTAGGAGAAATCCTCCCACATGCCCTTGTACTTCCAGACGTTCTCCTTGCAGAGATCAATGAAAGGCGCTATACCGTACTTTTCGATCTGGTCTTTACCATTAATTCCGATCTCCTTCTCAACCTCGAGTTCAACCGGAAGTCCGTGGGTATCCCAGCCGGCCTTTCTCGGAACCATACGTCCCTTCATCGCATGGTACCGCGGGATCATATCCTTAAAGGCACGGGTTTCTACATGTCCGATATGGGGCTTGCCGTTTGCGGTTGGCGGGCCGTCGTAGAAGACGTAGGACGGATCGCCCTCGTGTTCCTTGATGGACTCCTCGAAGATGTTATTTTCCTTCCAGAAATCCTCGACTTCCTTTTCGCGCTCGACAAAGTTCATATTGGAATCAACTTTTTTAAACATGAACGCCTATCTCCTTTTATACATCTATCTTCAGGCATAACGTCGTTTTATGAACGGCGCCTGCACAGAAACGGTTTGATTATAAATTAAGTGCTACGTAAAATCAAGAAGGGGCAGCAGTGATCCGGCCGATGGCATGCAAATGCTATCGGCCGGTCCACTGCTGCCCTTTCTTGAATTACTGGTCTTTCAGTTGTTGCTTCATAAGGTTGGCAACTTCATTTGCCTGCTTGCCTACTATGATGTGGACGGCGGTTTTGGAAGGTCTTAGAATAGCACCCGTATGAGCAGTGCGAAGTACATCTTCTTTTACCTTATCATATTCGCGAATTGTTGCTTTCAGGCGGTTGCCGTCGGCGATGACGTCTTCGACGTTTTCTCGGCCACCGAGACCTTCGATGAGGATGCCGGCGACGTGGAGGAGGTCGGCTTTTGCGTCGAGGCCTACGTAGAGTTTTTCGTCTTCAGTCAAATGAATGGTCAGTTTCTGGTCGCGTTTACGTTTTTCGCGACGCCAAAGAATATAGCCAATGATGCATACCGCCGCGATCGCCAGGAATGCGAGCAAAAAAGTCGTAGTATTTTGTGTCATGCAGTCTCCTTTTATAGGGCTTGTGTTTCGTATTTCTTAAGCTCTTCGACGTAGCGTTCGCCGAGGGTGCTTAACGGGATCTTTTTCTTTTTGATATAGCCGATGGTCATGGTTTCTTTGGTATCTAGTTTAACGGCCGTGTATTCGGGTCCGTTTAGTTCCTGGCAGATGATGCCGGAGCAGAGGGTGTAGCCGTTCAGGCCGACCATTAGGTTCAGGAAGGTCGCACGGTCGTCGCACTTGATGATTCGTTTGTAATCGTAGGTGCTGAGGACTTCTTCAGCGAAGTAGAAGGAGTTTCGCTGGCCCTGGTCGAAGCTAAGGCAGGGGTATTCTTCGAGGTCCTGCATCGTGAGAAGCTCACGGTTCGCGAGCGGGTTTGATTTTGACATGAACACGTAGATGTGGCAGTCAAAAAGCGGGATGAACTCAAGGGAGTCCTCGCGGAGGATTTTGCCGATGACGTTTCGGTTGAAGTCATTCATATAGATGACGCCAATTTCGGAGGTCTGGTTTTTCACATCTTCGATGACCTCCATGGTTTTTGTTTCTTTTACGGCAAATTCGTAGGTGTCCATGCCGAACTGGCGGGCAAGGAAAATGAACGCTTCGACAGCGAAGGTGTAGTGCTGCATCGATACGGAGAATTTCTTTTTCCGCTGGCCGTTCGTGCCGTACTTGTCCTCCATGAGGTCGTACTGCTCTGTGATCTGGCGGGCATATCCCAGGAATTCTTCTCCTTCGGGGGTCGTCACGATACCGCGGTTGGAACGGTTGAATATTTCAAGGCCGATTTCCTTTTCGAGGCTCTTGATGGCTGCGGAAAGGGACGGCTGTGTAATGTAGAGCCGTTTCGCTGCTTCGTTCATAGAGCCGGCATCCGCTACCGTGATGACCTGTTTTAGCTGCTGTATTGTCATAGTTTGGTTTTATCCGCTTTCCTTACTAAGTTCAAGCCTTCACGTAGCTGATAAACCCAGCCGGGTCGATGTAGATCCGCTCTGCGTTGAAGGTGCCGTTTCCGTCATTAATGATGGCGGCAGGGCTGATATATTTGATGCTGCCGTCGGTCTGTTTCAGTTCAATGATGGCATCGGAACGGAAGCAGCCATCCCCTGCATAAAGAAGCTTGCCCATCGTGCCATCCGCATTGCGTTCATAGAGATGCAGTGCCTTGTAGGTAAACCAGGTGTAGCCATTGTCCGATTCCTTCAGGAACTGATAGCCGTTGCCGTCCTTACCGGAAAAGGCGGCATAGCAATCCGGATGCTCGACAAGAATGTTCCGATAGATATACACCTTCTCATTGAGCTCCTGCGACGGTTTTCCTTTACGGATGAGTGCACCATTGTAACCATATTCCCGGCCATCCTCTGTCGTCGTATCAAAAACTGCTTTTCCTGTTTCGTCAACATAGAAGTTGCCGACCGTCTGGTTCTTCGCCATGAGGCCGGTTTTCGGATTGAGATAATAGAAGTTACCGTCGTCTATGACCCAGCCGCCGAACAGAATCCCATCTGCAAAATACATCTGGTCTCCTGATGCATCGAGTGTATACCATCCGGTGTAACGGTTTCCATCCTGGTAATAGGCATTTTCCCTGGTTGTCTTGTTTTCATACCATCCGGAAAAAGGTGTCGCATCGCCTGTGACGAGATACTCCGCCGCAGGAGCAGAAGCACTGTCTCCGCCTATCGATGCGATAGCCTCCGCGATGACTGTATCAGCCGTGTCACTTAGTGTGTAGAGCTTCGTCGTACCGTCCTCTGATATCATGAAGCGTTCCGCTGCATACGACGGGATCATCGTCGCAAAGCTTAGCATCGCAATCATTGAAGCCATGAATGTTGTTTTTTTCATATATATTCTCCAGGAAAATGATCAATATATTTACAAATCGTTTCGCCGCAAAGGGCTTTCACGATCCTGCCGCCTCTCATATTTTAACTTGTTTCTTTAGTTTAATAAAGTGCTTTGTACGACGGGGTTCTTCCGGCACAAATGGCTTAAGGCTTAAGACCTCATACTCCAGATTTTCTGTGTATTTTCTAAGATTCACATAGCTTACGACCAGGAAAAGAAAACAGCCGAGGAGAAAACCGATTCCATAAAATTCACTCTGACTGAACCGGATGTCAAAAAAACACATCACTGTCGATGTAATGGCAAAAACCATTGTATCGATCATCACGCTCCGGTAATCTGCAAAATAGGTAGAATACAGACTCAGCATATTTGCCGTGGCATAAATACCGTAAGCAAGAGACAGAATGATATAATAATTTTTCATCTGCATCGTAAAGCCAGGCTGCAAACGTTCGAAAAGAATCAGTCCGATGGACAACATCCCGACTGTGAAGAGAAATTGGATGATGGCGCCATGGATTGCATCGTTCCAAAGAACTGTCAGCATTTCCTCCCGTGCCTCGTGTACCGTGCTGATGGTTCCCTGAAAGTTCAGACTGTTAAAATACTGCTCAAAATTTTGTTTCGGCGCTTGTCACAAAATAAATCGTGGTAACAAGCGTAGCAAGACAGGCATACAATGCAGGTATATCGTATTGTGGCGCTGCATAAAGAAGTCCATAAACTGGCACGCCGATTTCAGTAAGAACGCTGCCCAGTGCAATAACCAGAAATGTTAAAACAGCGCCATGCAGCGTACTACGTATTTTTTTCCATCCATTACGTATCTGAGATAAATTTCTTATGCTCTTTTTTCGAAGCTTAAAAAATGAGAATCCTTTTCAAAGCCATTCTGGAAAGTAACTGAAAACAGCGGAGAAAGAGTGCTCTCGATCTCTTTTACATCATCCTCCAGTTGATCACGAAGTTCCTCGATGAATGACTGAACCGGAAGAAACGGAATATCCATGTTTTCATCCCATGGCAGAGAAGGCGTTGCTGTATGCGGAAGCCGGCGGAGGAATCCATTTCTTTCCTCTTGATTGACAAGATACGGGCTATAAATGATATGTACCTTAAGAGAGTACTGCTCCGCAAAAAACTGAAGGACAATCACGCATCATTTCCATGGCGTGCATCCTGCTGGTATTTTTTCTCTCCAGCTTATCGATATCCGGAAAAATAACGAAGATTCTTTCTACCTTCGCATGCTCTGCAGCGTCGAGCGTTCGAAAAAGATCCGCATAGCTGGAGCCTCCTAAAGAAAGCGGATTAAGAAGCGAAGAAAGAAAGATTACATCCGTAAAATCATAGATGTCATACAGCTTGTTAATATCCGGCGCATCTGCCTTTACTTGAGCATATTGCACACTCGTGCCCTTCTTTTGAACAAAAGGCATAAAAGGCATAGAAGGAAGCTTCTCTGTCGTGATCACAATCTGATCAGACGTAAAGTAATCGCTAAGATCGATTCCTTCCAAAAGTGCTGTTGCACCTGTAATTAAAACTGCCATGATCACTACTCCCTAAGTGACTTAAAACACGCCCTGTAAAGCCTGATATACTGCCTCCGGTGTGGCCGATAGATTTCCCTGGATCATTTCCTTCTGACCGCCGCCGCGGCCACTTACCAGCGCATTAAATGCTTTTGCACCGGCACGAACGTCAAATGTAAGACTGCCGATCACATAGGAAAAATCCTTTCCTTTTTCTCCACCCGATTTTTGTCCGAGTACTGCAACGATCTTAGCGCTGGTATGCTTCATAAAATAATCGCAGCATTTCCGGAGCTCGACGCTATTAAGATCTTCTTCTACATCAACGATCAGCTCCTGATTCTCCGGAATCTCCGCTGCCTTCATCGCAAAATAACGCTCGTTAAGCTGCGAAATCCGATAATCCTTCTGATGGCTCTCTGCGAGCACCTCCGAAAGTGCCTTAGGCACCTCCTCCGGCGCCACACTAAGCGTTCGCGAAAGCTCCATAAGCTCCGTATGCTTCCGCTGATAATCCTTCAGCGCATCCAGTCCGCAGAAAAGCTCGATCCGAACACCGCCTTTGTGCCCAAGCACGCTAAGAAGCTTGATCGGTCCGATTTCCCCGGTCGTCATCACGTGCGTTCCACAGCAGGCACAAAGATCCGCTCCGCCGAGATCCACAAGCCGCACATCCCCGGACAGCGGCTTCTTACTCCGATAATCGATATGCTCCCGTTCCTCTTCAGACGGCCAGAGAACCTTCACCGCCCTGTTTTCAAGAACGATAGCGTTTGCCTCATCTTCGATCTTCCGAAGCTCCTCTACTGTCAGTATACCATCAAAGTCAATCGTCATGACGTCACTCATGTGGAAACCGACATTATTGTACCCAAAGTATTTATGAACAAGTCCCGATACGATATGCTCGCCACTATGGTCTCTGGTGTACCGCATCCGCCTCTCCCAGTCGATCTTACACGGCAGCACTGCGCCAACCGGCAGCTCCTGATTCACCACATGAAGAATTGTCTCAGATCCATCCTGAGCCTTCGCCTCCTTCACATCGAGAACCACTGCATCGCCAATCGTTCCATGGTCAGCAGGCTGTCCGCCTCCTTCAGGGTAAAATCCGTGCTTTGACAGCTCAACAAGGTATTTTCCTTTTTCCCTTCCAGAAGAAACGCAGGATGTCACTTCTGCTTCAAATTCTTTCACATAAGGCACTTGATAGTAAAGTGCAAACTTGTCCATACTTTGTCACCTCATAAGAAATTCAAAAAATACAATTTTCACAGTCAGGGAGGCTGACTGAATCAGCGACTGGAATGTCTTGACCGTGCTGTGGAGACGCAGAGCGGCATCCGTACGAACATGAAGTAGAAAATCCGGGTTACAACCCCGGATTTTCTAGGCCCATTGAAGGAAAAGCCCCTTCAAGGCTTTTCCTGAATTGGGCCGGCCCGACTGGAGCACCCGGATAGCGCTAGGACTTTCGAGCGTGAGCTAGGATGCCCCTCTGCGTCTCCGCAGCGCGGTCAAGGCATTCCAGTCACTGATTCATTCAGTCTCCCGTCCGCATCGCACTATTTTGTGATGGTCCGCGTCACTTCGCGAAGCCACTCCAGTCTCTTCCCGTCGAAGTACGGTGCCAGGGCGTCATATACCTTCCGGTGGTAAGCATTGAGCAGTTCCACATCATGCGGCTCCATCAGATTTACGTCTATGCCATCCAGGTCGATTGGCACCATCGTGAGCGGCTCGAAACAAAGGAACCGGCCGTAGGCATTTTCCTCCTTCACCTTGCAGAGCGTGAGATTTTCCGTGCGGATGCCGTGTTTTCCTTCGATATAGATGCCAGGCTCATCGGACGTGATATTGCCGGGCTTAAACGCCGCGTTATCCGTCCGCTCCGGGATATAACGATAGCGGATGCCATTCGGCCGCTCATGGACATTCAGAAGATAGCCGACGCCATGACCAGTACCGTGATTAAAATTGAGGCCCTCGCGCCAGAACACCTCACGCGCTGCATAGTCGAAGGTCACACCGATCGAGCCCTCGAGGATCACCGCGTCGCAGAGACGAAGATTAGCCATCAGCACCATCGTGAAATGCTTCCGTTCCTCCTCCGTCACAGGGCCCATCACCATCGTACGCGTGATGTCTGTCGTGCCTTCGAGATACTGTCCCCCTGAGTCTACGAGATAGAGACCGGCTGGCTTTACTTCCGCATCCTGTATGTTCCGGACCGGTGCATAGTGCGGGAGGGCAGCATTAGCTCCATAGGCACTGATGGTCGTGAAGGACGGCTCAAGGAAGCCATCCTGCTCCCGCCGGTAACGCTCGAGAAGGTCTGACGCAGAAATCTCGGTGAGCTTGTCCGTGCCGAGGAGCTTCTTTGCATCCTCTGTAAGCGTTCCATCTGCAGAAAACGCATGCTTCATAAAATAGAAGAATTTCGTGACCGCGACGCCATCCTTGATGTGTGCATTCCTCATATTTGCAATCTCGGTCTCGTTCTTCACAGACTTCCAGTTTGATGTCGGAAGCATCTCATCGATGACGGTGATGGAACTGTCAAGTGCCATGATGATGTTGTAGTTTGTCTTCGCCGTTTCCAGCATCACCGTCTGATTCCGGAGCTGTGCAACGCTCTCATAAACCTTATCATAAGGAACGAGCTTTACCCCGAGCTCGGAAAGATAGGACTTCGCCATCGCATCAAAATCAGCTTCATTCGCAAAAAGGTATGCACTCTGCAGGTCGACGATCAAATATGCGAGAAAAACAGGATTGCACGGGATATCATCGCCTCGAAGATTCAGGAGCCATGCGATATCATCGAGACTTGTGATGATGTGCACGGAAGCACCCTCATTTTTCATAAACTCACGAAGCTCAGACAGCTTGGTCATGGCATTTTTCCCGCACCATCTGTCCTCGAGAATCCAGACACGAGAGGCCGCGAGGGCAGGCCGGTCCTTCCAGATCCGATCAACAAGATCCATGGAACCATCGAGTACCGCACCCTTCTCTTGAAGAAGATCCCGAAGTGCTGCGCCATGGCGGAAGTCCACCACGCGGCCATCAAACCCGAGCGTGCCATCCTGCGGCGTTACGTCATTGATATATTCGTCAAGCTCCGGCACACCTGGTTCGCCCATCTTCATGAGGTCCGTATCCCGACCCGCCATCTGCTGTTCCGCCTGGATAAAATACCGGCCATCGGTGAAAAGCTTTGCCTCATCCTGTGTGACAACGAGGCTTCCTTCACCGGTAAAGCCGGTGAGATATCGAATCGCCCTGAAATATTCTCCGACATATTCACTCTGGTGAAAGTCCTCCGTCGGAATCAAATAGGTATCTATATTTTCCTTCCGCATCTCCGCCCGGAGCGCGTCAAGCTGTTCGTTCATACTATTTTACTGTGCCTCCTTGTTACTTTTTTAACTCTTTTATTATGACATATTAAATGCATTTCTTCTACCAAAAAAGCCGTCGCGCATTTGCGCGACGGCATACCTTGCCTATCATCACGTGCTCTCCCGCACGCGTAAATCTCCTTCATAGATCACATGATGCTTCTCTGCTTCAGGATCCTGTATCGCATCAAAAAGAGCTGTAGCCGATTCATAAGCCATCTTCTCGACCGGCTGCTCCAGCGTCGTCAGCGACGGAACAAGATATTTCGTAAGGTCTAGTCCATCGAAGCCAGCGACTGCAACATCCTCAGGCACCCGAAGTCCGCTGTCCCGAAGTGCCCGCGTAGCACCAACTGCGATAGAATCCGAGATGGCAAACACCGCATCAAACGGTGTTTTACTCTTCAGAAGCTTTTGTATCCCTTCATACCCATTCTCATGGGTATACGTCGTCTCCGGATTATCCGGCCGAACGATCAATGAAGGATCAACGGCTATCCCCGCTGTCCCGAGTGCATCACAATACCCGGCAAGCCGAAGCGAACCAATACTCTCATCCGTATCCACTGCAGACAATATTGCAATTCTCTTTCGACCCGCCTTGATAAGGTAATTCACAAGCTTTCTTGCTTCCTTCCGGTCATCGATTGCCACATAGCTGTACTTTTCCATCGCCTTTTTATCACTGACTGCGATGGAGCAGAACACATAGGGTGCCTGAATCTTCGAAAGCTTCTCCCGTGACTCCATCGGATTGCCGCCGAGAAAGATGATACCATTGAGCCGCTTCTCCTTTTCAAGCGAAGCCGCGACATCCACCTCATCCGCCTGGTCTTCGACATGCTGCAGCACCAGCGAATACTCATGCCTGCTGCATTCCGCTTCAAAAATCTTCAGCATGCTCGTGAAGAAGGGGTTCGTGATGCCCTTTACCAGCACCGCCACATTTCTGGAATCATTGAGCTTCAGATTCCGTGCGCTGTTGTTCGGGACATAGCCATACTTGTCGATGACCTCCTGCACCTTCTTCTTGGTCTCAGGATTGATATCATAATGGTTATTGATCGCGCGCGATACGGTGGAAACGCTGATGCCGCAGAGCTTCGCGATCTCTTTAATTGTCAGCTTTTCCGCCATGCCACTACACCTTCCTACCACATCACTTCTTCCGCCAATGCATACATTTGCGGCTTATACCTTCGATTAATTCTGCATTTACATTTTCAGAATATCAAGTCCATGTAAAGCTGACACCGGGGACGGTTCTCTCTGTCAACTTTTTCATAAAAACATATATATCCGAAAATGCTGTCGCAAAAAGTTGACAGGGAGAACCGTCCCCGGTGTCAGCTTTGGCAACTCGGGAAGTGTCAGACACGCCCGGACTTTTCTGTCCGTGCGAGAATATCCTTCTGCAAAGCGTCTGTGAAGTCCGACGACAAAAATCGGAAGGTCCAGTTGTTTCCGAGCGTTGACGGGAAATTGATTCTCGCTTCTTTTCCGAACTTGCAGTAATCCGCCATCGGAATCACGACGGTCTCCGGAGCACTGCCGAGCGTTTCATCGAGAAATCTTCCCACATAATCGCTGTGTGCAAGCTTCAGCACAGTCGTATGGAAATATTTCGCAACCATTTTCCGATCTTCCTTGGAAATTTCCAGGAACCAGGCCTTCAGTGTCTGGTTATCATGCGTTCCGGTGTAGCCGATCGAATGCGCCGGCCACTGATCCGGTGTCATACTCTCTTTATCCCGCGAATCAAACGAAAACTCAAAGAGCTTCATGCCCGGATATCCGGTATCCTTTACAAGCTGCTTCACGGAATCCGTAAGAAATCCAAGGTCCTCCGCGATAATCTTCGCACCCGGAATCTCTTTTTCAATTGCCTCAAAAAGCTTGAGCCCCGGTCCCGGCATCCACTTACCATTCCGCGCAGTTTTATCACCTGCAGGGATGGAATAATATTCATCGAAGCCCCGGAAATGATCGACACGCACAACATCATAAAGTTTAAAACAATGTTTCATGCGTAGGATCCACCACTGGAATCCTGTTTTCTCATGATAATCCCAGTCATAGAGCGGGTTGCCCCAGAGCTGTCCATCATCTGAAAAAGCGTCCGGCGGACAGCCGGCAACACGTGTGGGATGGCCTTCACTGTCCAACTGAAAAAGCTTCGGATCGGACTCGACATCTGACGAATCACCGGAGACATAGATTGGGATATCCCCGATGATCTCGAGGCCCTTCTGATTTGCATACTGGCGAAGCTTCCACCACTGCGTAAAGAACTCATACTGCAGAAAGCAGAAAAAATCCGCCGGTCTCTTTTCCTTCTTCGCCATAAACGAAGCATAGCCAGGTAGCCAATAATCGTTTTCCTTCAGAAATTTTTTATATTCCTCTGTTTCCTGAAACCGTGCATGAGCCTTTTCAAGCAGCGGATATCGTCCAAAGTAGAGCCGGTCATACGCGATGTGTCTCGAATCTTCGCCGAAGTCCACATCATCGCACTCGTCTCTCGTGAGAAGTCCTTCATCCTGCAATGTTTCAAGATCGATGAAATACGGATTTCCTGCAAAGGTCGAGAAGCTCTGATAGGGTGAATCTCCATAGCCTGTCGGACCAAGCGGCAGGATCTGCCAGTAATGCTGCCCTGCTGCCGCAAGAAAATCTACAAATTTATAGGCTGCTTTTCCGAAGGTGCCGATGCCATATTTTCCCGGCAGGGAAAACACCGGCATCAGTATTCCAGCCTGACGTTTTGACATGACGATACCTCTTTCATAGTTATTTGCCGCCACCTGGTCTCTGCTTCACACCGAATCGGTGAAAGAACCTTCCGGGCAAAGCAGAAATCTTCCGGTAGTAAGCATTGGCGCATATGGAAATACCGGAGGGATCAGCCCTTCACGGCACCAGCCACAACGCCCTCGATGATGTAGCGCTGACAGAACATATAGAATACGATGATCGGGATGATGGAAAGTACAAGCACACCCATCATGGCGCCCATATCCACGGAACCGTAGCCGCCCTTCAGGTACTGCACGGCAATCGGGATGGTCTTATACTTCTTGAGATCGAGTGTCAGATACGGAAGGAGGTAGTCGTTCCAGATCCACATCGTCTGGAGAATCGCGACGGTGATACAGGTCGGCTTCATGACCGGAAGCACGATATTGAAGAAGGTTTGAATCGGTGTACAGCCATCAATCATCGCCGCTTCCTCGATTTCAATCGGAATCGACTTTACGAAGCCTGTAAACATGAAGACCGCAAGGCCGGCGCCGAAACCGAGGTAAATCACGATAAGACCGACCGGGTTAGAAAGATGCAGCATGTTCGCAACCTTGGACAGAGGGAACATAACCATCTGGAACGGAACGATCATCGCGAAAAGGCAAAGATAGTAGATTGCACTTGTTACGACGTTATGTACACGGGTGATGTACCATGCGCACATCGAAGTGCAGAGAATGATCACGGCTACACTGCAGATCGTGATGAACAGGGAGCAAAGAAAGGCCTGGAAGAAGCCGGTCTTTGCGATACCATTCACATAGTTCTGAAGTCCTACAAACATCTTGCCCGTCGGAATCGCGAACGGCTTACGGGATATATACGCCTTCTTCTTAAAGGAGTTCAGGAGTACAAGGAAAATTGGATATACATAGAACAACGAAATAATCGTGAACACAACGGTCAGAATGTTGTTTGTTCTTTGCTTCTGCGATGTCATGCCTGTACCTCCTTACTTCTTGTAAGTCTGTTCTGGGTAATTGCGATAATGCCAACGATGATGAAGAACACAACTGCCTTCGCCTGGCCGACGCCCTCCCAGCCGGGACGTCCGTAGAAGGTGTTAAAGATGTTGAGGGCAAGCATCTCGGACATATCCGACGGCTCGCCATTGGTGAGTGCCAGGTTCTGGTCGAAGAGCTTGAAGCCATTTGTCAGCGTAAGGAAGGTGCAGACCGTTATAGAGGGCATAAGCATTGGAATGGTAACGTAGCGGAGCTGCTGCCACTTGTTTGCGCCATCGATTTCCGCTGCCTCGATAAGATCGCCTGGGATGTTCTGGATGCCGGCGATGTAGATGATCATCATATAGCCGACCTGCTGCCAGAGCATCAGGATCACGAGACCCCAGAAGCCATAGGTTGAAGAGTACGTCAGCGTCTTATCCCAGAGTGCGAGGATACCGTTTAAGAGCAGGTTCCAGATGTAGCCGAGGATGATACCGCCGATCAGGTTCGGCATGAAGAAGACGGTACGGAAGATGTTCGTGCCCTTGATCTTCCTCGTGAGAAGCATCGCTACGATAAACGCAAGCAGGTTAATGAGCACAACCGTCACGATGGTGAACATCGTCGTATACCAGAGCGAATGCACGAAAGTGCCGTCCGTCCAGATCTTCAGATAGTTTGAAAATCCGATGAACTTCGCATCCGTGATCGTCGTGAATTTGCAGAACGAAAGATAAATACCTGTAATAAACGGAATGATAAATCCGATCGTAAATGCGACGAGCGTCGGCAGTACGAAGATCGGGAAATATCGCTTGATCGCCTTCTCCATGATGACTCCTTTTGTGAAAAAAGGGCCTTCGGCCTGCATAGACCGAAGGCCCTTACCAACTCTTATTCAGCCTTAACTAAACTTTAGGAATTTGCTGCTGCGTACTCTGTCTTCCAGTTGTCTACAAATGCAGTCTTGACAGCGTCCCAATCGCCTGTGCCCTGTGCATACTCAAGCATTGCAGAACCAAGCTTGTTCTTCCACTCTTCAGAAGGCATCGTCGTGAAGTTCCAGGATACCGGTGTCTTATCCTTATCATATTCCTGCTCAGCCTTAACGAGCGGATTCTCCGGAAGATAATCAGCAAAGGTTGTGAACGGTGTGACGAAGCCCATCTCGGAGGAAAGGGATGTGCGGCCCTCATCAGACTCAACAACCCACTGCAGGAAGTCATAGGTTGCCTTCTTGTCAGCGTCGGAAGCCTTTGTGTTTACACACCAGTAGTTCTCGGAACCTGTGCAGAGGCCCTGATTCTCTTCGCCGTCAGCACCGATGTAAATCGGAAGCATGCCGAGGTCTTCATCAGCGACTTCGTTGTCCTTGATATCGCCGTAAGCCCAAGTACCATTCTGATAGAAGACTGCCTCACCAAGTGCAAACTCGGAAGCTGCATCCTCACCGGTCTTCGAAGAAAGAACGGTCGGCTCGCAGGTTGCATCTGTGATGTAAAGATCGAAGATGTTCTTGAAGTTATCAAGGTATGTGCCTTCGATGGCGTCTGTGGAGGAGATACCCTTCTCCTTGTACTCATAGTAAATCGGAAGGTTTGCAAGGTGTGTCTTGAAACGCCAGTCAGAGGAGGAATCGAAGCCTGCGGAGGTGAAAGCGCCTTCGAGGCCGAGGTCATCCTTCTTCTTCTGGATGTCGTCTGCAACTGCCTTCAGTGTAGCGAAGTTGTTGATCTCCGAAGCGTCCTTGATAACTGCGCCATCGGTAGCGATGTAGTCTGCGAGAAGCTTCTTGTTATAGATGATGCCGTAGGACTCGATAACGTATGCGATGCCACGGATTGCACCATCCGCATCCTTCAGTGCATAATCATCAGAGGAAAGATCCTTATAAACTGCGGAATCCTTCATGTCATCGCAGTAATCCTTCCATGTTGCAAGGCCTACAGGTCCGTTAACCTGGAACAGTGTAGGAGCATCACTCTTTGCCATCTCGGACTTCAGTGTCTGCTCGTAGGTGCCGGAAGCTGCAGTCTGTACATCAACCTGTACACCGGTCTCTTCTGTATACTTCTTCGCAAGGGCTGTCCACTGATCTGCCTGCTCAGGCTTAAAGTTAAGGTAGTAAACCTTTCCGCCTGCTGCATCATCCTTAGCTGCTTCTGCAGCGGCTGCTGTTGTCTCTGCTGCTGCAGCTGTTGTAGCAGCGGCTGCTGTCGTGTCAGCAGGTGCGGCTGTCGTTGCCGTGGAGGATGAGCCTCCGCATGCTGCGAGTGATGAGATCATCGCTGCTGTCATACCCAGTGCTGCGATTCGTTTCATGTTTTTCATAATAGAACCTCTCCTTTAGCTAATGCTATTTTTGATTCAGAAGTAAATTCCGTTTTTGGATTTACTTCGGTATCATGTTCCGTGATCGATAGCGGCAACGTTGTCGGTAACGTTACCGGTCGTTGATTTATATATAGCACCTTCGACGGAATCGCGCAATAGGGCAATTTCGCTCGGGTGCTATTTTTGTTAATTTCGTCTAGTTTTTGGCTTTGTTTTTGTGCAGGTTTGCTAGTCTCGGGGCGTTGGTGGTGTGGAGATTCTGACGAATCTCCTATGATGGCCGGGAACGGCGAGCGAAGCGATGCCGGCGCCGTCGATTGGGAGGACTACGCCTGTCACGAAGGAGCTACCCTTCGGGCTTACGAGGTAGAGGAGTCCACCGACGAGGTCTTCTGGCTCGCCGTATTTGCCCATCGGAGTCGCGGCGACGATCTTTTTGTTTCGTTCGGTCGGGGTACCGTCCGGGTTGAACTGCATATGGCGGTTCTGGGTTGTGACGAAGAAGCCGGGTGCGATAGCATTTACGCGGATGCCGCTCTTTGCGAAGTAGATGGCACACCACTCTGTGAAGTTTGTGATGCCGGCTTTTGCGCTGCTATAGCCCGGGATTCTCGTCAGCGGGTCATAGGCGCTCATCGATGAAATGTTGATGATGTTGGCATTGTCCTGACCGACCAGGCACTTGCCGAAAACTTGCGTCGGGAGCATCGTGCCGAAGAGATTTAAGTCAAGCTCTTTGTGTACTTCGTCAAGGTTATGGGTAAAGAAATTGTCCAGATCTTCTTCGAGACCGGAAAACTGGTCCTGCGGGATCATCGCAGATTTTACTGCACCACCGGCACAGTTCACGAGGATGTTAATATGGCCGAACTTCTCGAGGATCTCATCCCGCGCAGCCTCAAGGCTTGCCTTATCGAGTACGTTTCCGGCAACTGCGATCGCATCACTGCCTGCTGCCCTGATATCATCGACGACAGCCTGCCCGTGCTCCACATTCCTTCCGAGCACCGCGACCTTCGCGCCACACATACCAAGTGCCCGCGCATACATGCCGCCGATGACGCCGGTGCCACCAGTCACAACTGCTACTTCACCTGAAAGATCAATTTTAAATGGTAATTCCATGGTATTTTTCCTTTTCACAAATCAGAACGCAGCCTTGAAAATCTCGATGATATCGTCCTTTGTGAGTGGTACGAAGCAGCCTTCGCAGCCGGCAGCAGCCTTCTCAGCCATCTTTTCAAAATGTGTCTGATCGGTAATGCCAACCGCGCGGAGGTTCTCCGGCATTTCCATCGTCTTAAAGAAAAACTCGCGCGTCCTTTCGATGGCTTCCTTCGAAACAGCCATATCGTCTGTACCTGTGAGGCCAAGGGCATTTCTACCATAGGTTGCGAAGATTGGTGCGGTCTTGTCAGAAAGCACATGCTCCATCCAAACCGGTGTTAAAATCGCGAGGCCCTGGCCATGTGTGATATCATAGAAGGCGGATAGCTCGTGCTCCATCGGATGCACGCACCATGCCGGTGCATTGCCGACACGTGTGAGGCCATTGATTGCATGCGAGGCAGCCCACATGAGATTTGCTCTGGCATCATAGTTTTCAGGATCATGTAATGCAATCGGGCCATACTTCATCATGGTCATGAGGAGACCTTCACCGAAACGCTTCGGCACATCCGCACCTTCCTCAAAACTGAAATAATTCTCAAAGGTGTGGCTCATCATATCGGCAGTGCCTGCCGCCGTCTGCTTCTTTGAAACGGAGAAGGTATAGGTCGGATCAAGCACAGACATCGTCGGCTTTAAGCATTCCGCTGCGGTGCCCCATTTCTCGTTCTTCGTCATATCGGAAATGACGGCGAACTCATCCATCTCGGAACCGGTTGCAGAAAGCGTTAATACCGAGTAGATCGGAAGCGCTGCCTTGATCTTTGTCGGATCCAGCACGAGATCCCACGCATCGCCGTCATATTTCGCACCTGCTGCGACGACCTTTGCACAATCGATCGTACTGCCGCCTCCAATCGCAAGTACCATAGTTTTCTAGTAATAAACTGCCAAGCCCCATTATAGTGTATAAAATACAAAAAAACATCAGGCCAAATGACCTGATGTCTGCATTATTTTAAGTTATCTAATTTAGTCCTTTTTGGATGCGCCGTTCTGACTGCTTTCATCCGCATAATCGTCTACCATCGTCTTCAGATCCGAAAGCTTCCCGTCATTTTTCTCCCGATAGTTGTTTGCGGCGTCCTTTACAAACATCTCTGCCATCACGCCGTTATCACCTGCAAGCGCTGAAAACAACTCCTTGTTATTCATCTCAGTTAACTTCTTATCCATCCGGACCCCTCGCTTTCCATACAATGCCTACATTTGGCTGCTATCCGTACTATACCTCTTTCGAAGTTATGGTGCAAGCGCCAGCCATGCTATTCAAAGCTATATTATGATCAATTCAGACGATTTCTCAGTAATATATTAATGCTTCCATTAGGCACTTTTTCTATTTTCTTCTATATCGTATTGATTTATCCGCATCCATACTTTGTGCAATCATACCGGTCCTCTGCATGTTATCCACAGTTGTGCGGAGCTTCTTTGTGATGCCTTTATAGTCCATCTTTCTTGAGAGCTCTGTCAATGTCACATCACTTGAATTCTTCGGCGTTCACGATGGTATCACAGTAGGCGCAGCGGTACAGTGCACGCTTCCGGTCGACGATCTTGAAGACCTGCGGGAGCTCCTGCTCAGTCGAGCTGATGCAGCGCGGGTTCCGGCAGCGGAGCACGTTTGTGAGGGTCTCCGGAAGGCTAAGCGTCTTCTTCTCGACGCGCTTGCCGTCTTTTATATAGTTTACAGTGATGCCCGGGTCGATATAGCCGAGGACATCGAGGTCAATGTCGATGGCCTCGGAGATCTTCACGATGTCCTTGCGCCCCATTTTTTTCGATGAGCAGTTCTGGATGAGTGCGACCTGCGATTTTAAGTTCTCGAGTCCAAGATATTTATACACGAGCATGGCCTTGCCTGCCGTGATATGGTCCAGTACGATTCCGTTTTCAATGCCGTCTACGGTCATGTTTCATTCTCCTTTCAAAAGCTGCCGCCTCATGTCCGGTGCGTGAGGATGTGTCGGACGAAGGCATTGGCATCCCAAACGATCAATCAAGTCCAAGTAGATACAGAATCAGCGCCATCCGCATCTGCTTGCCACAGAGGGTCTGGTAGAAATACTTCGCGCGCGGATCCTTGTCGACTGCGACGGAGATTTCGTTGACACGAGGGAGCGGGTGGAGGATTGCCATATCGGCCTTTGCGGTAAGAAGCTTCTCCGGTGTGAGCACGTAGGTGTCCTTTAACCGGAGGTAATCCTCTTCATTAAAGAAGCGCTCCTTCTGGACACGCGTCATGTAAAGAATATCGAGCTTCGGAATCGCGTCCTCGAGGGACTTGGTCTCCTCGAAGCTGGCCCCGGCATCGCGGAGCTTGTCAAGCTCGTACTCTGGGAGGCGGAGCTCATTCGGTGAGATCAGGATATATTTGTTATCCGGGTAACGGAGCATCGCATCGATTAACGAGTGTACGGTCCGACCAAACTTGAGGTCGCCGCAGAGGCCGATCGTGAGTCCCGACAATGTTTCCTTCGTGCGCTCGATCGTCAGGATATCGGCAAGCGTCTGGGTAGGATGGAAATGTCCGCCGTCGCCGGCATTAATGAAGGGGACATGGGTGTGGGCGGCTGCTACAACCGGCGCGCCTTCCTTCGGGTGCCGCATCGCGATAATATCTGCATAGTTCGAAACCACCTCGATCGTATCCGCTACCGACTCGCCCTTCGACGCACTCGAGTTCTGCGCGCCGGCAAAGCCAAGTGTCTGTCCGCCAAGCTCGAGCATCGCCGCCTCAAAGCTAAGCCTTGTCCTGGTCGACGGCTCATAAAAAAGCGTCGCGAGCTTCTTATGCGCACAACGTTCCTGATACTTCTCCGGATTCTTCTCAATGTCATTTGCGGTCTTAACAAGATGCGCAACCTCATCCACCGAAAGATCGAGAATATTGATGATGCTTCTGTTCTTCTCCATTTCTCCTCCTCTATATTTTCAAGGCATTTTCATGCCAATGCTCACATTTTGTGCATCCAGGACTCATCGGACGGGTTATCGCGGAACTTAAGGAGCCGCGCCTCGTCCTCCGGGTTGATGTATTTCTCATCGACAGCCACCTTCACGAGTGTGTCAAGGTCGCAGAGCGAAACGTTCTTCACGTGGTCTGCCGCGAGACGGTCGAGCCCCTTCTGCATACCGTAGGTGAAGATCGATACTACACCAAGCACATCCGCACTGGCCTCACGCAGTGCGTCTACACACTCAAGTACCGAGCCGCCGGTCGAGATGAGGTCCTCGATGACAACCGTCTTCTCGCCCTGTCTCAGTACACCCTCGATCTGGTTCTTGCGGCCGTGATCCTTTGCAGATCCCCGGACATAGCCCATCGGCATCTTAAGAATCGATGCTGCGAGGGCTGCGTGTGCGATACCCGCCGTACTCGTGCCCATGAGCGTCTCCGCCTCCGGATACTCTCTCTTTACAGTATCTGCGATCGCCTGCTCGACGAGGTCACGTACCTCCGGATAGGACAGAACCAGGCGGTTATCACAGTAAATCGGCGACTTGATGCCGCTTGCCCAGGTAAACGGGTCGTCCGGCTTCAGAAACACCGCCTTGATACTGAGAAGTCCCTTTGCTACATCTTCTTTTGTTGCCATATTTTCCTCCCTCTAAGTTTTGTCAAACCGTTACAAACTCTTCCACCGCTCGTCTATAAGCCGCTACAGGGTCCGCGGCTTTGGTGATGGAGCGGCCGACGACGATGTAGTCGGAGCCGATTTCCTTTGCCTTTGCCGGTGTCGTCACGCGAACCTGGTCGCCCTTTGCATCATCCGCGAAGCGAATGCCCGGGGTCACGGTCACGAAATCCTTGCCGACACCTTCATGGATCATGCCGGCCTCCAGCGGTGAGCAGACCACACCATCGAGGCCGGCGGTGTGTGCATTCTTCGCATATTGAAGAACCACTTCGTTTAGCGGCTTCTCGATGAGAATTTCCTTCTCCATGCGTTCCTGTGAGGTGGAGGTGAGCTGCGTCACAGCGATGAGCAGGGGCCGCGTGCCATCCGAGCGAGTCAGCCCTTCGATGGCTGCTTTCATCATATCGATCGTGCCGGCCGCATGCACGTTCGTCATGTCGACACCGAGATTACGAAGAGACTGCATACCGCCTTTCACCGTGTTCGGAATATCATGAAGCTTGAGATCCAGGAAAATCTTATGTCCTCTCTTCTTGATCTCCCGTACGATCGACGGTCCCTCCGCATAAAAAAGCTCCATGCCGATCTTCACAAAAGGCTTTTCATCCTGAAAAAGATCCAGAAACCGAAACGTCTCCGCCGCCGATGGAAAATCCAGCGCGATGATCACATCCTTGCCCATATTTTTCCTCCTTATTTCACACATCCGATGATATCCGAAAGCTTCTCGATCCCGAGCCGCCCGCATACCTCCGGGAGCTCCTCGATGATGTCTCGACACGCATACGGATTCACGAGGTTGGCCGCGCCGACCTCGACGGCACTCGCACCAGCCATCATCATCTCGATGACATCCGATGCTGACGACACACCGCCCATACCGATGATCGGGATGGAAACCGCATGCTTCACCTGCCATACCATCCGTACCGCCACCGGGAAAACTGCCGGTCCCGAGAAGCCGCCGGTCTTGTTGGCAAGTACCGGCCGGCGCCTCTTGATATCGATTCGCATCCCAAGCAAGGTATTGATGAGCGCGAGTCCATCCGCGCCGGCGTCCTCTGCCGCCTTCGCAATCGACACAATATCCGTCACATTCGGCGACAGCTTGATATACACTGGCTTCTTCGTGACCTCCTTCACCGCCTTCGTGACCGCCGCAACATTCTCGCAGCTCGTGCCGAAGGCCATGCCCCCGCCATGCACATTCGGGCAGGAAACATTCACTTCGAGGATGCCTACCGCATCCACCTGGTCCATCGCCTCAGCGAGCTTCACATATTCCGGAATCGAAAAGCCCGAAATATTTGCAACCAGCGGCTTATGAAAATGCTCTGCAAGCGCCGGCAACTCGTCGCTGATGACCTCCGCGAGGCCGGGATTCTGCAGGCCGACAGCATTGAGCATACCCGACGCACATTCGGCGATCCGCGGAAGGTCATTGCCATAACGTGGCTCGACCGTCGTCCCCTTAAAGGAAATGGAGCCCAGGATATCGAGGTCGTAAAGGTCCCAGAACTCGCGTCCATACCCAAACGTGCCGGATGCAGGAATTACAGGATTTGACAGCTCGATGCCCGAAAGTGTTGTTCTCAAATCTGCCATTCGATTTCCTCCCATCTATTGAGCATGCAATCAGACCATGTCATGCTCAACTTCACCATTCGATTTCCTCCCAACTAAGCACCGGACCATCCTTACAGATCCGCTTGTAGCCACCCTTTACCTTCGTGCTGCAGCCCATGCAGGCGCCGAAGCCGCAGCCCATCCGCTCCTCGAAGCTAAACTGTCCGCCATGCACCTTCCCGTATACCGCGCGAAGCATCGGCATCGGCCCACAGCAGAACGCATAATCATGATCTCCGAGAATGTCCGTGACAAACCCCTTCGCCCCGACCGAGCCATCGACCGTCGCGACATTGACGGGAACCCCGAGCGCCCGGAATTTATCCACATAAAACATGTCCGCTTCCGTATTGAAGCCGAGTGCAACATACGGATGCTTCCCGGATTCCACAAGCTTCTTCGTGAGCGCGTACATCGGCGGAATGCCTACACCGCCGCCAGCGACGACAGGTCTTGACGGCGACAGCGCTACGTCATAGCCATTGCCGAGCCCTGACAAGGCCTTCAGGTACTCGCCCGCCTCCATATAGGAGAGCACCTCCGTACCCTCCCCTACTACCTTGTAAATGATGGTGAGCTTTCCATCCTCCCAGTCACAGACACTGATCGGCCGCCTGAGGAACTTCCCTGGAATCGTGATATTGATGAACTGCCCCGGCTTCGTGATATCCCGTGTATCGCCGTCCAGCACCATCTCAAAAATATCCTCTGTCAAAGGCTCATTTATTAAAATTTTATATTCTATTTCGTGCATGCCGCCTCCTTAAT
>OMZX01000028.1 GCA_900315665.1 uncultured Eubacteriales bacterium | reverse complement strand
ATTATACAACTTTTAGAGGTTTATGCCTTTTTTGTTGCCCCGAAATATAGAGTTTTCAAGGTTCTAAGCCCACTTTTTATGTGGGAAGTTTAAGTTATCAACACGAGAACTTGACAATTTTCTCTTGTGGCTCTAGACTTAAACACGGTTTGAAACGTTCTAAAGAGGAGTTCCAGGCCAACATATGGTTAAAAGCTGTGAAGGTGTTCAGTAGGGCGGTTTTATTTCCTTGTAGAGAGGCATCGTGATGCGCTGAAAGCGGGCCAGGAAGAAGCTGTTTCGAATTTTCCCACCGGAGCTGCTTTGGTGAAGATAAGAGATTCTTAGCTGGTGATGACGTCGATTTCGATCGTGATCGTATTGAGGATGAACTTATAGCAGTAGCTGAGGCCGTGAATGCGCGTTAAGCATATTGAGTGCCCGGGTGACCGGGAACAAGGGTGGTACCGCGATGATTCGTCCCTGTGTCTTTATAGACACAGGGATTTTTTTCGTACTGAAGCCAGTCTGTATAAACCTGCAGCGCGCCGTTTTCGTAAAGGACAACAAAATGTAAGCCGCAAGTGTAGGCATTGGCTGAAGACGACAAAAATTTAACCCCGCGACCCTGGCGGAAAAAGAAGGAGAGAAGATGGAAAACACAAAGATTGAAGAGCTGAGAAAGCTCGCTTCCGAGAGCATCGACGAAGCAAAGGACAATAAGGCCCTGAATGACCTCCGTGTCCGGTTCCTTGGAAAGAAGGGTGAGATTACAGCCCTCCTTAAATCCATGAAGGATCTTTCCCCGGAGGAGCGGCCGGCGTTTGGCCAGATGGTCAATAGCCTTCGCGCTGAGGTGGAAGGTGCGCTCGATCACCACATGACAGAACTTGCTGACGCCGCGAAGGAAGCTAAGATGCAGGCGGAGACCCTCGATGTGACGCTGCCGGCGAAGAAGATGCAGTATGGTCATGCACATCCGAATACCCGTGCGCTTGAAGAGGTTGAACGTATCTTCATCGGTATGGGTTATGAGGTTGTAGAGGGTCCGGAGGTTGAGTACGACGATTATAATTTCGGAAAGCTCAATATCCCTAAGGGCCATCCGGCAAGAGACGAGCAGGACACCTTCTATATCAATGACTCCATCCTGCTTCGTACCCAGACGTCTTCAGTACAGGCAAGAGTCATGGAGCAGGGTAAGCTCCCGATTCGTATGATCTGCCCTGGCCGTGTTTTCCGTTCCGATGCCGTGGATGCCACACATTCCCCGTCCTTCCATCAGATCGAGGGCCTCGTCATCGACAAGCATGTGACCTTTGCAGATCTCAAGGGTACGCTGGATACCTTCGCAAAGGAGCTGTTCGGACCGGATACGAAGACGAAGCTTCGTCCGCATCATTTCCCGTTCACAGAGCCGTCCGCCGAGGTCGATGTGACCTGCTTCAAGTGCCACGGCAAGGGCTGCCGCTTCTGTAAGGGCGAGGGCTGGATCGAGATCCTCGGCTGTGGTATGGTTCATCCGCATGTGCTTGAGATGTGCGGCATTGACCCGAATGAATACCAGGGCTTCGCTTTCGGCGTCGGCCTCGAAAGAATCGCACTTCTTAAGTATGAGATCGATGATATGCGCCTTCTCTATGAGAATGACGTTCGGTTCCTTAACCAGTTTTAAATAGAGGGGGATATTACAATGAATACATCCATGAACTGGATCCGCGCGTATGTGCCGGATCTTGACTGTACACCGAAGGAATGGACGGATGCGATGACCTTGACTGGTACAAAGGTCGAGACCTGCACCATCCTTGATAAAAATCTTGAAAAGATTGTAACCGGAAAAATCCTCTCCATCGATAAGCACCCGAATGCCGACAAGCTTGTCATTTGTCAGGTAGATATCGGTGCGGATCAGCCGCTTCAGATCGTGACCGGCGCAAGCAATATGCGTGTCGGCGATGTCGTCCCTGTCGTACAGGATGGCGGCAAGGTAGCCGGCGGTCATGACGGCGGTCCGCTTCCGGAGGACGGTGTGCCGATCCATGCCGGTAAGCTCCGCGGCGTCGAATCCTATGGTATGATGTGCTCCATCGAGGAGCTCGGTTCCTCCCGTGAATTCTATCCGGAGGCGCCGGTTTCCGGCCTCTATATCTTCCCGGAGGGAACACCGGTAGGAGAGGATGCGCCGACCTTACTTGGTCTCCATGATGCGATCCACGAGTATGAGATCACATCAAATCGAGTAGACTGCTACAGTGTCCTTGGTATCGCACGTGAAGCTGCTGCAACCTTCGGCAAGACCTTCGTGATGCCGAAGGAGGAGAAGTCCGGCAACAGTGAAGACGTTCATGACTTCCTGAAGGTTACGGTCGAGGATACTGATCTCTGCCCGCGTTATACTGCAAGAATGGTCAAGAACATTCATCTTGCACCATCCCCGAAGTGGATGCAGATCCGTCTCGCAAGCGCCGGCATCCGTCCGATCAACAACATTGTTGATATCACGAATTATGTGATGCTCGAGTATGGACAGCCGATGCATTCCTATGACTATGATAAGATCAAAGGTCATCATATCATCGTGAAGCGTGCACAGGATGGAGACATTTTTGAGACCCTCGATCAGCAGGAACGGAAGCTTGATCACACGGTACTCACGATCTGTGATGAGGACGGTGCGATCGGTCTTGCCGGTATCATGGGCGGCCAGAACTCAAAAATCACAGACGATGTGAAGACGATGGTCTTCGAAGCAGCAACCTTTGACGGTACGAACATTCGTCTCAGCGCCCGTAAGGTCGGCGACAGAACCGATGCGTCCGCCTACTTCGAGAAGGGGCTTGACCCGAACCTCGCAGAGGCAGCCATCAATCGTGCCTGCGCACTCATCGAGGAGCTTAACGCCGGTGAAGTGGTCGGCGGCATGATCGATGTCTACCCGGTAAAGCGTGAGCCGTCCGTGGTGAAGTGCACGGCTTCTGAAATCAATCATCTGATCGGTATCGACCTGACACCGGAGCAGATGAAGGAGTACCTTGAGAAGATTGAGCTTCATACCGAGATCAATGGCGATGAACTGACTGTCACTGCACCGACCTTCCGTCAGGATATCCATAGAATGTGCGATATTGCGGAGGAGGTAACACGGTTCTACGGCTATGCGAAGGTTCCGATGACGCTTCCGGACAGCTCTGCGGTTGCCGGCGGCCTCATGCCGGATCTCGCGGTCAATGAGCGTGTCCGTCACTATGCACAGGCGCTCGGTTACAGCCAGGCCTTCATGTACAGCTTCGAATCCCCGAAGGTATATGACAAGCTCCTGTTCCCGGAGGATGCGAAGGAACGGCAGCAGGTGAAGATTTCGAACCCGCTCGGCGAAGATTTCTCCGTGATGCGGACCTCTTCCATGAACGGCATGCTTTCCTCTCTTTCGACGAACTATAACCGTAAAAATAAGGTAGCCCGTCTCTATGAGCTCGCCAATGTCTACATCCCGAAGGCTCTCCCTCTTACAGAGCTTCCGGATGAACGGATGACGCTGACGCTTGGTGAGATCGGCGAGGGCGATTTCTTCACGATGAAGGGTGATGTCGAGGATATCCTGGAGGAGCTCGGCATGACAGATCGCTTCAAGTATGATGCGGAAAGCTGTACAGTTCCATATCTCCATCCGGGCAGAAGAGCGACGATCTACTATGACGGGAAAGCCATCGGCTTCCTCGGCGAGGTGCATCCGACTGTGCTTGAGAACTATTCGATCGGTGAAAAGGCTTATGTCGCCGTGCTGGATATGCCGGAGATTTATCCTTTCGTCAATGATGACATCAAGTACACCCCGCTTGCGAAGTTCCCGGCGGTAGCGCGTGACTTCTCGATGCTCGTACCGAAGGATATCACAGCCGGGAAGATCGAGGACGTACTTCGTCAGCGGACCGGCAAGCTCTGCGAAAACGTCGAGCTTTTCGATATCTATGAGGGCGCACAGGTACTGTCCGGCTACAAGTCCATGGCCTATAAGGTGACACTCCGCGCACAGGATCACACGCTGACTGATGACGAGATCAACGGCACTGTGAAGAAGATCCTAAACGGACTGGATGGCCTTGGCATCAAGCTGAGGTCGTAGACATGGAAACAAAACACGTGGTGGCGGCGGTGATCCGCCGCGGAGACAAAATATTTGCAACAGAACGGGGTTATGGCGAGTTTAAGGACGGTTGGGAATTTCCCGGTGGCAAGATCGAACCGGGTGAGACGCCGGAGGAAGCCTTAAAACGAGAAATCCGTGAGGAGCTTGATACGGAGATTGCGGTCGGCGATCTCATTGACACGCTGGAGTTTGATTATCCGAAATTTCATCTGTCCATGCAGGTGTTCTGGGCAACTGTCGTATCCGGCAAGCTTTCTCTCCTTGAGCATGAGGACGCAAGATGGCTTGATAAAACCACGATTCATTCTGTCAACTGGCTTCCGGCGGATGTAACCCTCGTTGATAAGATCGCCAGACTGTTATAAGGTAGCTTTAAGGCATCTATAGTTTAATTGCTGAGCATTTATATTTTGCTTTGGCATGAAGTAGTTTACACATATTATTTTCACATCATGATAAAGAATTGAATTCATGAGTGGAATTTTCAGTATGAAAGGCATAGTATTCATGCTTTTTGCTTGATACTATGCCTTTTATTGTTATCCCGGAGTACCGCGCTTGCGCGGGCGCAAGATGTCCAGTGGACATCTGCTTTGCGCCGACCGAAGCGGAGTGGAGAAGGCTTCGGGATGCCTTAGCGGCCCACGTAAAGAGATGAGGATAAAAAATTCAAGCGGATATTCTTCGCAAAAGAAAATAATGGAATATAAAAGGAACACATTGTTGACAAAAGAATAAATTAAGGATCTGTACACATTTGATCAAAAGGTACCGGTTATCATCAGTGATGGCAAATGCGAAATCGATTTCTCCGTAATCAAGGAAGAACTGTCGTATGGCCTAGACTGATTTTCCGTTCCTCATAGAAAAGCTCTGATAAATAAAAAAAATCTGGCTCGAGAGGGATGCCGACAGACGATATTCGTAGCTGTCTGCCGGCATTCTCTTAAGCCAGAAAAAACCTGAAATATCCGTCGGGACTTTGATGAACGTCAAAATCAAACCCGAAGATTTGCACCCTTGAAATCCCTCTCGAGGTCGCGTTTCTGCTGCTTTTTTTGCAGGTCCGCACGCTTGTCATAGAGCTTTTTGCCGCGACAGAGACCGATTTCGACCTTGACGAGAGATTTCCGGAAATACACGCGAAGCGGGATGAGAGCATAGCCCTGTTCTTTCAGCTTTTCACTGAGCTTTCGGATTTCTGTTTTATGTAGGAGCAGTTTCCGGTCACGAAGTGCATCCCGGTTAAAGATGTTGCCCTTTTCGTACGGGTTGATATGCATCCCGTAGATCCAGACTTCACCATTTTTTATATTGCAATAGGCTTCCTTGATTGAGCACTGCCCGAGACGGAGCGACTTTACCTCCGTGCCGGCAAGCTCGATGCCGCATTCATAGGTCACATCGACGAAATAGTCGTGATATGCCTTTTTATTGTTGGCGATGAGCTTTGTGCCTTCTTCTTTTCCATAATTCGCCATGATTGTTCATTCCTTCTCTATATCATTGCGGAGAATCAACACTGCTTTTACAGGAAAATCTCTCCGAAAGAGTTTTTGCTTTCTACAGCTTATAACCAAACGTAGTTAATACATATTTTACTGATTTTACAGCTGACTGGCAATAAACGTAACGTTTAATCCTTTTTCTCCGGCTTCATCAGCATGAAATCAATCGTCCGTGTCAGCTTGTCGGTATTGACGACAGCGATATGGATCGGATCGCCGAGATGGAAGGCCTTGCCGGTGCGTTCTCCGACAAGCTCGTACTTGTCTTCATGGAAGACATAGTAATCCGAATCCAGCGTCCGGAGCGGGATCATGCCTTCGATGGTGCTCGGCAGTGCCACATAGATACCATAATTCGTGATGCCGGAAATGACGCCATCATATTCCTCTCCGATATGGTGCTGCATATATTCACACATCTTGAGCTTGTCAGTTTCCCGCTCGGCTTCATCAGCACGGCGTTCAAGCGTCGATGCCCTGTCGGCGACACCAGGCAGCAGCGCATGATAATGCTCAATCCGCTTTTTGCTTAGCTCGCCGCGGAGATCCTCCTTGATGATCCGGTGAATCTGGAGATCCGGATAGCGGCGGATCGGAGAGGTGAAGTGACAGTAGTATTTCGCTGCGAGACCAAAATGCCCTGTGTTGTCTGTGGAATATCTTGCCTGCTTCATGGAACGGAGCGTCATCGTGCGGATGACCGGCTCCTCAGGTGTTCCTTCGATGGAGCTGAGAAGTTTCTGGATCTCCTTCGGATGAATCGTTTCCTCATCACGGATGCGGAGAAAATGCCCGAAGTTTGCGACCATGTTCTGGAGCGCAAGGAACTTTTCCGGAGCCGGCTTTTCATGAACACGATACACGAAGGGAATCTGCTGCCAGAAGAAATCTTCTGCGACCGTCTCATTGGCTGCCAGCATGAAGTCCTCAATCAACATGTTTGATTCATTTCGAATATACGGCATGACCTTCGTAACCTGGCCCTTCTCATCGAGAAGAATCTTAGTCTCAGGAAAATCAAAGTCGATGCCGCCGCGGGCATAGCGCTTTTCACGGAGAATTTTTGACAGGGTATACATCCGATCAAGCATCGGCTTAAACGGGAGATAGCTGTTGATATCCTCACCATTTGTGAGCTCTTGGCCAGTCAAAATTGCATGCACACCATTGTAGGTCATCCGTTTATCGGAACGGATGACAGACTCACAGATTTCGTGCCCGAGGATCCGGCCCTCCTTATCGATATCCATGATGCAGGAGAGCGTGAGACGATCCTCCCCTTCATTGAGAGAACAGATTCCGTTACAGAGCACACGTGGAAGCATTGGAATGACCCGGTCCGTGAGGTAGACACTCGTACAGCGGTTCAGTGCTTCCTGATCGATGAGAGAATGCTCCTTCACATACTCGGAAACATCTGCGATATGAACATAGAGGCGGTACTGTTGCTTCGCTTCATCATATTCAAGTGATACCGCGTCATCGAGATCCTTCGCGTCTTCACCGTCAATCGTGACCGTCAGAAGCTTCCGAAAATCATGCGCATGCCTTGCCTCGATTTTTTCGGCGGGGACGGTATCCGGTACGGATTCGGCAGCCTTCATGATGTCCCGTGTGAAGGCTTCCGGGAGACCATAAGCCCGCACGATCGAGAGGATGTCGACGCCAGGATCATTGACATGGCCAAGAATCTCTCTGATTTCGCCCTCCGGCTTATGATGTCCCTCTGCATACTTCGTGATATGCACGACGACCTTGTGCCCTGTCATCGCATGCATGTCCTTTCCTTCAGGAATATAGATATCCTGGAGGAGCTTCTGATTATCCGGCTCCACGAAGCCGCTTGTTTTATTTTTACGGTAGAAGCCGACAATGTCTACATTTGCGTGCTCAAGGATCTGTGTGACATGTCCTTCAGCGCGTTTGCCATTTATCACATCATCCTTTGTGATGATGATTCTGACCTTGTCGCCATCCATGGCATCTCCTGTGTAGTCCGCCGGGATGAAGATGTCATCTTCACGGCCATCAATCGTCACGAAGCCGAAGCCCCGCGCGTTTGCCTGATAAATACCGACATGCGTGAAGTTCTCTTTTTTTCCGTACTTTCCGCTTTTAGAGATGCCAATCTTACCATCTGAAACGAGCTCATCCAAAACCTCTTGAAGAGAGGCGCGTTCCGCTTTAGGAATTTCTAAGAAGATTGCAAGTTCCTTCAGCTTCATCGGGACGTAGAGCTTGTCATGCATGAGTTCTATGATTAATTTACTGAGCTTTTCTTTTTGTATATTATCCATTTTCTTTTCCTAAAAGCATGAAAAAAGCCCACATACCTATGTATGCGGGCTCTTAAATCACATCTTCTTCTTACCAGATCACATCGAGTGCAAGAGCAACGATGAAGAACAAAACAGCAGCGAACTTCGTAAACTTCTCAAGCGCACCCTCGACGGAACGGCCTCTGTTCTTTGACCAGTAGGACTCTGCCATACCGGAAATAGCACCAAGGCCCTGGCTCTTGCCCTCCTGCATCAGAATGATCGCGGAAAGTGCAACGCCTAAAAGAACGAATATAATGACAAGAGCGATTTTTAAAACATGCATAACGAACTCCTTAACTTTCACAAATACCTTAACACTCTAACACAGGTTTTGGCTAAACGCAAGGGGTGGCTGCGGGAATTTTGTGGCTGGGCGGACCGGACTTCACATTGGCTGGGCGGACCGAACTTTCACATTGGCTGTGCGGACGGGTCATGGCTTGTGGCTGTGCGGACGCTCCTGCCGCTGTGAGCGGCCTGTGTCGGCGTCCCGCCCCAGTCCACTCGCAGCGGCAGGACCTGTGTTTTGTAAGACTCTTTTGCAAAGACTGAACCTATGAAGCATGAAACAATATCGTATAAGTTAAAATCGCAAAGCGAGTAAACGGTCACACAGTGTTAATTGATCCGAGTCACTGTTGTAGAAAGTGATGGTGCCGGTGGTGGTGCGGTGGGTTAGAAGGTTTGCTTCTGCCAGGCGGGATCTTGCTTCGCGGCTGGTGCCGTAGGCGCCGTCGTAGAAGGTGACGGGGTAGCCAATGGTGCGGGCAATTGCTTTTTTTGCAAAAGGAAAATGGGTGCAGCCTAACACGAGATTATCAATTTTGTTTTCGATGGTACCATTTTCTTGTAAACGATAGGGCGCAAGGATATCCCGGAGATAGGCATCCATTTCGGGGCTGTCTTCTTTGCCGGCTTCCACCAGTTCGACGATACCCGGGCCTGCGAGTGTGAAGATGTCGGCATTATCCTGAAACCGGGCGGTCAGACGGTGCAGACGATCTCCGTGGAGCGTTGAAGCTGTCGCCATGACGAGAACCTTCGGATGTTTAACGGTGGATTCTATTACGGCGGGCTTTACCGCCGGCTCCATACCGACGATGATGCGATCCGGGTATTTGACACGGAGTCGATCTGCGGCAGCAGAGGTTGCTGTGTTACAGGCGATGACGATTGCCTTTACATCATATGAATATAGTTTTTCAAAAACCTGATCGGTCAGGGCGGTTACTTCATCATCTGATTTGACACCGTAGGGCGCATGGGCGCTGTCCCCGTAGAATATGAAATTTTCATATGGCATGTCGCGGCGGAGCACCCGGAGGACCGAGATCCCGCCGACACCTGAATCCATCACACCGATAGGTGCGTCAAATTTTTCCATTCGTTCACCTCAGACGATATATTAGTTCGAACTCGAATATTCTATGCGGAATTTTCCATATTTTCAATGCCTTCGGCGTGTGATTGAAATTTTCACGTTTTATGAATATACTGAAGGCAGATTATTTGTCAGTACAGGAGGACGAAATGGACGATACGATTGATAAGGTGAGTGTGCAGAGCCTCATCGAGAAGGAGCATCTTATAAATCTCACGCCAGAGGTGGATGCGGTACATAAATATATCACAATCCCCGATGTAAACCGGCCGGCGTTGCAGCTGGCGGGCTTCTTTGACCAGTTTGATGCGGAGCGAGTACAGATTATCGGTAATGTAGAGACAGCTTATCTTATGACCTTTGATCGGCCGGCACGGCGTGCAAAATATGCAGCACTCACGAAGTATCCGATGCCATGCATCATCTATGCAAGATCCATCGAGCCGGACAGCTGCATGATCGAAGCCTGTCGGGCAGCGCAGATTCCGCTGATTCAATCCAAGCGGCCAACCACAGAACTGGAGGCTGAGGTTATTCGGTGGCTGAAGGTCAAGATGGCACCAATGATCTCCGTGCACGGTGTGCTTGTCGATGTGTATGGTGAAGGCGTACTCATCATGGGCGATTCCGGAATCGGCAAGTCTGAGGCGGCACTCGAGCTGATTAAGCGTGGCCATCGTCTTGTTTCGGATGATGTCGTCGAGCTCCGCAAGGTCTCCGATGAGTCACTGGTCGGCAGTGCGCCGGATATTACCCGGCATTTCATCGAACTCCGGGGCATAGGCATTATCGATATCAAGCAGATGTTTGGCGTCGAATGCGTGAAGGATACGCAGACCATCGACATGGTAATCAAGCTTTCCGAGTGGTCTAAAGACAAGGATTATGACCGTCTCGGCCTGAAGGACAACTTCACAGAGTTCCTCGGCAATAAGGTCATTGCTTATGACATTCCAGTCCGTCCGGGCAGAAACATCGCAATCATCGTCGAGTGCGCTGCCGTCAACAATCGTGCAAAGAAGATGGGCTACAACGCAGCGCAGGTGCTTTACGAGCGTGTGACCGCGAATATGTCGAAAAACAGTGAAGTCGATAATTGATCCTGCCTAAGCTTACATAAAATTAATGTGAGGGAAATTGCTTGAAAGTACTGAAAAATGAGCCGATGGCGAAGCACACGAGCTTCCGAATTGGCGGACCGGCTAAAGCTTATGTCGTGCCTGAGGATGAATATGAGCTATTGCAGCTCATTCGATTTCTTTACGAGGAGAAACTTCCATATGTTATCATCGGAAACGGGACTGACCTCCTTGTTTCCGATGAAGGCATCCCGGAGATTGTCGTCGAAATCGGGAAAACGATGACACACATCACAGATCCTATTCCAAATATAGAATATTGGGATTTTACGGCTTCAGCCGGGACGCTTCTTTCACAGACGGCACAGCATGCACTAAAATATGGGCTCACCGGGATGGAAGGACTGTCCGGTATCCCTGGAACAGTTGGCGGCGCGGTCGTCATGAACGCCGGCGCATATGGCGATGAAATGAAAAACGTGGTCCATTCCGTCACCGTCGTGACACGCGAAGGGAAAAAACGAACACTGACAGAGCCCGAGCTTGATTTTTCCTACCGCCATTCCTGTATCGATGAAAAACGGTATATCGTTCTTTCTGTGGAATTCCAGATGAAAAAGGATGACCCGGCAGCGATCAAAGCACGCATGCAGGACTTCCGAAAACGCCGCCAGGAAAAACAGCCCCTCGATAAACCATCCGCCGGTTCCACCTTCAAACGCCCCGAAGGCCATTTCGCCGGCAAACTCATCGAAGATACCGGCCTTCGCGGCTTAAAAATCGGTGGCGCACAGGTCTCTGAAAAACACTGCGGCTTCATCATCTCCGACGGCACAGCCACCGCCACTGACGTCTATAATCTGATCAAAGAAGTGCAACAGCAGGTTTTGATCAGCCAAAAAGTTCATCTGGAACCAGAAGTTCGTTTTCTCGGGGACTTTTTATTAAACAGGGAGTCCAACTGAAAACTGTCTTGCACAGCATCGGAGGGCACCCGTACGAACATAAAGCCGAAAGTCCAAGCTAGCAGTCGAGGTAGAAAATCCGGGTTACAACCCCGGATTTTCTAGGCCCATTGAAGGAAAAATCCCTTCAAGGATTTTTCCTGAATTGGGCCGGCCCGACTGGAGAACCCGGATAGCGCTAGGACTTTCGAGCGTGAGCCAGGGTGCCCTCCGATGCTGTGCAAGACAGTTTTCGGGTGGTCTCCCGTGGATGAATCAAAGGGGAAAAAGGTATGAGCAAGCTCTTGATCGTGACCGGCATGAGCGGCGCCGGCAAAACCATCGCACTAAAGACGCTCGAAGACATGGGCTACTACTGCGTCGACAACATGCCCATCCCGCTCATCGGCAAGTTCGCTGACCTCATTATGGATGGCAACCAGCAGATCACGAAGGCGGCACTCGGGGTCGACATTCGGTCCGGCAAGGACCTTCCGCTCCTTAGAACCGTCTTCGAAAGCTGGGACAAGCAGGAAAAAAAGCTTGATTACCATGTCGTCTTTTTGGATGCTTCGGATGAAGTTCTGCTAAAACGCTTCAAAGAAACGCGCCGTGCACACCCTTTATCAAAGGATGGCCGCGTCGAAACCGGCATCGCCATGGAACGAAAGAAGATGGGATGGCTCAGGAAGAAGGCTGATGTAATCATTGACACATCACACCTGCTGACGAGAGAGCTCCGCGCACAGCTCGCCGAGATCTTCGAGAAGAACCAAAAATATGAAAATCTCCAGGTGACGGTTTTGAGCTTCGGCTTCAAATATGGAATCCCTGAAGACGCGGACCTTCTTTTCGATGTCCGTTTTCTGCCGAACCCCTACTATGTAGAGGAATTTCGTCAGCATACAGGACTTGAGGAATGCATACAGTCGTATGTTCGACGGGATGGAATTGCGGATGAATTTCTCATGAAGCTATATGACCTTCTCGCTTTTCTGATCCCGCACTATATAGATGAAGGAAAGAACCAGCTTGTGATCGGCATCGGATGTACCGGTGGCAAACACCGTTCTGTGACAATTGCCGAAATGCTGTATCATAGACTCAGAGAAACCGCTGATTATGGTATACGGATTGATCACCGGGATATTGAAAAATAAAAAATATGGCGGTTTTGCTAAAAGTAGTGGCATTAATTTATAATTTCGGGTTATAATAGGTATACAAAATATTAAATACAGAGCTTTTACGTGAAAAACCATCTGAATATTTAAGAATAAATGCAGGAAAATACGTCGTTTTCTAAAAAAGTTAAAGCCGAACTCGAGAAAAGGGACTTTACAGTTTACGAAAAAAAACTTAATATGGATGACAGCGAACCTGAGCGAAAGGCACGGAGCCTGATTAGGAGACGTTTTCTGGAAGCCGGTTCCATTACAGACCCAAATAAAGATTATCATCTGGAATTCATTGCCAGGGACGAAGAGGAGGCTATGGAAATCTGTGAAGCGCTTGGTCGCTTTTCACTGGATCCGAAGGAAACTGTCCGTATGGGACATCTCATTGTCTATCTCAAGGACGCATCCCAAATCTCCGATGTCCTGAACATGATGGGCGCAGTCGATGCGCTGATGACCTTTGAAAATGTTCGTATTTTAAAGGAAGTCAGCGAAAAGGTGAATCGCAGGGTAAACTGTGAGACCGCCAATCTGCAGCGTACCGTATCAGCAGGTATCAGACAGGCAGAGGATATCAGCCTGATTCGCGATACGATCGGATTTGATGCTCTCGATCCAGGGCTTCGTGAAATTGCGGAGCTCCGACTCGAACAGCCTAACGCCTCCCTGCAGGAACTTGCAGATGCCCTTTCAGAGCCGATTGGGAAAAGTGGTGTGAACCATCGCATGCGGAAACTCACGAAAATCGCTTCCGACATTCGCGAAAGGTACGGAGAAAATACTAGATAGACATGATACGTACGAAATGAGGGGTTTCGTGTAGTACATGGAGGACAAGAAAAATTATGAAAGATGCAAATGTCGTAGTGAAGCTTCCCAAGAAGTCTGATGATCATCCTGTAGCCATGCTGGTACAGATCGCCAGCCGCTACGAATCAAGAATTTACATGGCTGATGGCCCGAGAAAGGTCAATGCAAAATCCATCATGGGCATGATGGCCCTGGGCTTAAATGACGGTAAGACCATTGAAGTCTCCGCTGATGGCAACGACGAAGAAGACGCTTTACATGCCATTACAGGCTATCTCACAGGTGTAGCTGTTTGATGACTTGAAAGAAAAGCCCTGCAGAGCTGCTGTAGCAGCTCTGCAGGGCTTTTTTGCTCTTCGTTTTTATGGTAAAATTGACAGGTTAGAAAAGGAGAGATTACATGAGCTTCACGCATCTTCACGTTCATACCTGCTTCAGTCTTCTCGATGGTGCCGGTCGTATCCCCGAAATGATCGCTCGCTGCAAGGAACTCGGCATGGATTCCATGGCAATCACCGACCACGGCGTCATGTACGGTGTGATCGATTTCTATAAAGAGGCCACAGCACAGGGCATCAAGCCGATCCTCGGCTGCGAGATTTATCTGACGCCAGGATCACGCTTCGACCGGGAGACCGTCCGCGGCAGCGACCGGTATTATCATCTCGTACTGCTCGCAGAAAACAATCAGGGCTACCAGAATCTCATGCGGATCGTATCCCGTGGCTTCACGGACGGCTACTATTATAAACCCCGCGTCGATTATGATACCCTTCAGGAATTTCACGAGGGTATCATTGCCCTGTCCGCTTGTCTTGCCGGAGAGGTAGCGAAGAATCTCACGAGAGATTTCTATGACGAGGCGAAAAAAGCTGCCCTTCATTATCAGGATATTTTCGGGAAGGACAATTTCTTTCTGGAACTTCAGGATCACGGCTACCCCGAGCAGAAGAAAGTCAATGCCGGCATCCTCCGCCTTCATGAGGAGACCGGCATTCCGATGGTAGCCACAAATGATATTCACTATACGCTTCCCGAAGATGCAGAACCACACGACATTCTTCTTTGCCTCCAGACCGGTAAAAAGGTGCAGGATGAGGATCGTATGCGTTATCCAGGCGGGCAGTTCTACATCAAGTCTGAAGATGAAATGCGCTCTCTTTTTCCATATGCACAGGAGGCGCTCGATAATACCGCAAAAATTGCTGAGCGGTGCAATGTTTCCATCGAGTTCGGGCATTATCATCTTCCGAAATATGATGTTCCTGATGGTTACGATGCAGAGGGATACCTAAGAAAGCTCTGTGAAGACGGTCTAAAAGAACGTTATGGCGAAGAAGCAGAGAACCATCGGGAGAGGCTCGATTATGAACTTTCGACGATCTCCTCGATGGGATTTGTCGATTATTTCCTTATCGTATGGGACTATATTCATTTTGCAAAAACACATGACATTGCAGTCGGCCCGGGCAGAGGTTCGGCGGCCGGATCCATCGTCGCATACTGTATCGGCATCACGGATATCGATCCGATGCGTTACAATCTGATCTTCGAGCGTTTCCTGAATCCGGAACGAGTGACCATGCCTGATATTGATGTCGATTTCGAGTACGAGCGCCGGCAGGAGGTCATCGATTATGTGACCCGCAAATATGGAAAGGATTGTGTCACGCAGATCGTTACTTTTGGTACGCTTCAGGCAAAGGGCGTCATTCGCGATGTCGGACGTGTGCTGGATATCCCGTATGCTAAGTGCGACCAGATGGCGAAGCTCGTACCGAACGATCTCGGTATGACTCTCGATAAGGCAGTGCAGTCCAGCCCTGATTTTAAGAAAATGATTGAGGAGGATGAGGAGGCAGGCCAGATTTTTTCGATGGCGAAGCGTCTCGAGGGATTGCCGAGACACACCTCCATGCATGCGGCTGGTGTAGTCATTAGCGGGAAACCGGTTGTGGAATATGTGCCGCTGAGTCGAGGTACGGATGGTGCGATCACGACGCAGTTCACGATGACGACGATCGAAGAGCTCGGACTTCTCAAGATGGACTTCCTCGGACTTCGGACGCTGACCGTTATCAAGGATGCCATGCGGAGTGCGAACCGGCTGCATCAGAAGAACATGACACCGGAGAATCTTGATTATGATGATCCGAAGGTATACCAGATGATTTCAAAGGGACACTGCGAGGGGGTGTTCCAGCTAGAATCCGGCGGCATGCGGTCCTTCATGAAGCAGCTTAAGCCCTCAAACATCGAAGACATCATCGCCGGTGTGGCGCTGTACCGTCCGGGCCCTATGGACTTTATTCCGAAATATATCGAGGGCAAGGAGCATCCGGAGAAGATTACCTATGACTGTCCGGAGATGAAGCCGATCCTCGAGACGACCTATGGCTGTATCGTCTACCAGGAGCAGGTGATGCAGATCGTGCGGGACCTCGCGGGCTATTCCATGGGGCGGTCAGACCTGGTGCGCCGTGCCATGTCGAAGAAAAAGACGAAGGTCATGGAGGCGGAGCGGAAGAACTTCGTGTATGGTAATCCGGAGGAGCATATTCCGGGATGTATCGCGAAGGGTATCCCGGAAAATATTGCAAATCATATCTATGACGAGATGATCGATTTTGCAAAGTACGCTTTTAACAAGTCGCATGCGGCCTGCTATGCAGTTGTATCTTTCCAGACCGCCTATCTTCGGTGTTATTATCCGTCGGAGTTTTTTGCCGCCCTCATGACGTCCTTTATGGACAATGCCGGGAAGACCGCTGAATATATCGAAGTAGCGAGATCCCTCGGAATCAAGATCCTGCCGCCGGATGTGAATACAGCAGAAGTCGGTTTTTCCGTTGCTTCCGATGGTGCGATCCGCTACGGCTTAAGTGCCGTGAAGGGTGTCGGGCGGCAGGCAGCGGAGCAGCTTCTCCGTGAGCGCGAGCAGCATGGCGGCTACCGTGATTTTACCGATTTCGTCGAGCGCGTGTCGGATAAAGGCATTAACAGGAGGGCCATCGAGTACTTCATAGAAGCCGGAGCCGTCGACTGCTTTGAAGGGAACCGGCGGGAGAAGATTGCTATCCTGCCGACGATTCTCGATGAAAAGGTGAAGAAAAATAAAACTTCGATGGCAGGGCAGATGTCACTACTTGATCTTCTCGGCGAGGATTCGGAGGAAGCGTCCGAGTTCAAGCTTCGCATGCCGAAGCTTCCGGAGTTTCCGAAGGAGGAGCTTCTCATGTATGAGAAGGAGGCCATCGGCTTCTATCTTTCCGGCCATCCGCTTGATGATTACCGGGATGTGATGAAGGCCAATGTTTCCGCCACCACGCAGGACTTCCGGCTGGATCCGGAAACGGGCACTACACCGCTGCCGGACCAGAGGCGGGTGACGATCGGCGGACTGATCACGGATTTCCGAACGAAGACGACGAAGACACAGAAGCAGATGGCGTTTCTCACCATAGAGGATATGGTCGGTACGGTTGAAGTGCTGGTGTTTCCGAAGACGCTTGAAGAAAACCGGAGCATCCTTGATCTGGATAAGAAGGTATTTATCACCGGACGCGTTTCTGTTTCGGATGTCGAGGACGCGAAGCTTCTTGCTGATAAGATCTATAGCTTTTCTGAGGCCCCACGGGAGCTCTGGGTACAATTTGCCGATAAAAAGGAATATGAAGAGAAATCGGGAAACATCATGCGGATACTGTCTTCTTCACCGGGGCAGGAAGATGTGTGCATTTATCTTCGGGCAGAGAAGCAGGTAAAGCGGCTACATGGTGCAATGGGTGTTTCGATAACGGACGAGCTTTGTGTGAAGCTAAGATCAGAACTTGGTGAAAAAAATGTCAAACTTTCATGGAAGGTATTGAAAAACCAAAGAAATTAATCTAGAATCTACTACGACTTGTGAAATTCGTAACAGGTTAAGAACAAATGACGAGGACAAGGATCAGGAGAGTTTGTCCGTAATCATCGCTTTAGAAAATTTTATTCGGAGGATAGTATATGGCTGCTAAGGGTTGTAAAACGATCGGAGTACTTACATCAGGTGGTGATGCACCAGGCATGAATGCAGCGATTCGTGCAGTCGTGAGAACAGCGATTCATGAGGGCATGAAGGTAAAGGGTATCATGCGTGGCTATGCAGGTCTCCTCGAGGAAGAGATCGTGGATATGGATACGACATCTGTATCAGATATCATCAGCCGGGGCGGTACGATCCTCTATACAGCAAGATGTGCAGAATTTGTGACTGAGGAAGGCCAGAAACGTGGCGCCGAAATCTGCCGGAAAAATGGCATCGACGGTATCGTCATCATCGGTGGCGACGGCTCCTTCCGCGGCGCCGGCAAGCTTTCTGCCCTGGGCATTAACTGTGTCGGCGTACCGGGTACGATCGATCTTGATATTGCCTGCACAGACTATACGATCGGCTTTGATACCGCTGTAAATACAGCGATGGAAGCCATCGATAAGATTCGTGATACTTCGACTTCCCATGAGCGGTGCTCTATCATCGAAGTTATGGGCCGCCGCGCCGGTTATATCGCACTCTGGTGTGCGATTGCCAATGGCGCTGAGGAAGTGCTTCTTCCGGAGCGTTATGATGGCGACGAGCAGGCAATCATCAATCGTATCATTGAATCGAGAAAGCACGGTAAGAAGCATTATATTATTATTAATGCAGAGGGCGTCGGACAGTCTCAGTCTATGGCACAGAGAATCGAAGCAGCAACAGGCATCGAGACGAGAGCGACGATCCTCGGTCACATGCAGCGCGGCGGTTCGCCGACGGCCACCGACCGGTATTATGCATCTCTGATGGGTGCAAGAGCGGCAGAGATTCTTCGCGATGGCGGTTCGAACCGTGTCGTAGCACATAATCATGGACAGATCGTGGACTATGATATCCGTGAGGCACTTGCGATGAAGAAGGACATTCCGGAGGATGCGTTCCGGATTGCGCAGCTTTTGGTAAGATAATATATATTGCAGATGAGACGGGCTGCCGCTCTAAGCGGCAGCCCGTTGTCTTTATAATGGGTAATGTTATGGATAAAAATATTAATGCAGATGGCGGGAATGTGGTGCTTTGTGCGGCGAATGGGTATACACAGAAGTTTTTTTTAAATCCGGAGTTTTCTAAGCTGCCGGAGGATGTGAAGAAGGAACTGAAGCTGATCGCGGTTTCGTTTACGGAGGAAGTCGGAGGCATTTTTCTGATGGAGTTCCGGAAGGATGGGCAGCTTCTTCTTAAGTCGATGCATGAGGATCAGGACTATGGTTTTGATTCGATGGAGGCTTCGGATCAGATTGATACACTTTCTAAGAAATATGAAGGGCTTTTCGCAAAGCTCGGCACGTTCTATGTGGCATTGCAGTCGCTGAAGGAAAAAGGTATCGCGGATATGACGCTCTCAGACGGGGAATCGGAGGAGCTTCTTCCTTCTGATAATCCGGAGGGACATGCTGAGATACGGCATGCTACAGCGGAAGAGGAAGCAGAGCAGGGTGGCATCCGAAAGACTGGAGAGTGGGATATGCCGGTGATGCCAGATGATCCGGATGCGGAAAGCACAGCATACCATACTTTGTTTGGTGATTAAATGGGATTGGCGTTTAAGCATTTCTATCTATGAAGATGCCACCCTCTTTTAGGGAGCTTTTAAATGGTTTCAATTGGAAATGTACAACTTGAAAATCCTGTGATTCTTGCACCGATGGCCGGGGTCACAGATCTGCCATATCGGGTTATCTGTGAGGAGATGGGTGTCGCTTTGACAACGACGGAGATGGTTTCGGCGAAGGCGATTCTCTATAAGAACAGAAACACGGAGGAGCTTCTCAGAACTGCACAGGATGAGGTGGTAAGCAAGAAAAAGCATCACCCGGTCGCAGTACAGCTGTTTGGTTCGGAGCCGGGTATCATGGCGGAGATTGCGGCACAGATTGAAGACCGGTTTGATATTATCGATGTAAATATGGGCTGTCCGGTGCCGAAGATCGTTCGTAACCATGAAGGGTCGGATCTTATGAACCATCCGGAGCTTGCGTATCGAATTCTGTCTGAAATGGTAAAGTCTTGCCATAAGCCTGTGACGGTCAAGTTTCGGAAAGGTTTTCGTCAGAATGAAAACACTGCAGCAGAGTTCGCTCAGGTCGTCGAGGCAGCAGGCGTAGCTGCTGTCACGGTGCACGGACGGACGCGTGAACAGTTCTACAGTGGCAAGGCCGACTGGAATGTGATTCGGGAGGTAAAGGAGTCGGTGAAGATTCCTGTTTTTGGAAACGGGGATATCTTTACTGCAGAGGATGCAAAGCGAATGATGGACGAGACCGGCTGCGATGGCGTAGCGCTTGCCCGTGGTGCAAAGGGAAATCCATGGCTGATTCGCAATTGTATTACAAGCCTGACGACTGGAACATCATCATCGCAGCATATTTCTTGGTCTCAAGAAGATACCAGAGGGACGGATGATGGTTCAGTAAGATCTCTATCCTCTGAAAGGCCAACTGTCGAAGAAATCGTCAGGATGATCCATCATCATACCGATCTGATGCTGCAGTATAAGGGTGAGTTTACGACAGTTCGAGAGATGCGGAAGCATGTATCCTGGTATACGGAGGGACTTCCGAACAGTGCCCGTCTCCGTGGCGAGATCAATCGTGCGGAGAGCGTGGAGAAGATGCTGGCACTGGTTGATTCTCTTCTTATTACATGTTGACAATCGTAACCGCAGTGGGTAAAATGTCACAATGTTGAAAACTGGAATTACTGGCCGTACAGGCCACCAGAAGTAGGCATTAAAACATATATTTCGTGCATGAAAGGAGCTATTCGGTCATGGCAGAACAGCAGACAGAGGGAAAGAAGAACTTACTCACAAGAGCAGGTCTCAACAAGTATGAAGCGGAGCTTCACGATCTGAAGGTCAACAGAAGACAGGAGATCGCAGCGAAGATCAAGGAGGCCAGAGAGCAGGGTGACCTTTCCGAGAACGCCGAGTATGATGCAGCGAAGGACGAGCAGAGAGACATCGAAGCAAGAATCGTCGAACTGGAGGCTCTTCTCAAAAACGTTGAAGTGGTAGATGAGAGTAATGAAGGCGAGATCAATATTGGCTGCCGTGTAAAGCTCTATGATGAGGAGTTTGATGAGGAGGTAACGTATTATATCGTGGGTTCCTCCGAAGCAAACAGTCTGCAGGGGAAGATTTCAAATGAATCTCCGGTTGGCAAGGCACTGATCCATCATATGGTCGGAGATGAAGTGACAGTAGAACTCCTGAATGGTGAAACCTCGAAGTACAAGGTGCTTGAGGTAGAACGTGTATCTAACAATGAAAGCGAGGCCTGAGATGGCAGAGGAACAGAAGAAGGCAGCGGATATTGAGGCAGCAGGCGCTCAGTCTGAGGGAACTGCCAGGGCTGCACAGGGGACGCAGGCACCGGAACAGGACGTCAACCATATCGTACAGGCTCGTCTTGATAAGCTTGCAGAGCTGCAGGCAGCAGGCGAGGATCCGTATAAGATCACGAAGTTCGATCAGACGCATCATTCTGAGGAGATCCGGGCAAACTTTGATACGCTTGAGAACCAGCATGTAAGCATTGCCGGAAGGCTCATGCAGAAGCGTGTCATGGGCAAGGCATCCTTCGTGCACATCGAGGACAAGCAGGGTCGCATCCAGGCTTATATCACACGCGATGCGCTCGGTGATGATGCGTATAAGAAGTTTAAGAAGCTGGATATCGGCGACATCGTCGGTATCACTGGCTATGTATTTAAGACGAAGATGGGTGAGATTTCCGTTCATGCAGAGTCTCTGACACTTCTTTCAAAGTCTCTGTATCCGCTGCCGGAGAAGTTCCATGGGCTTACGGATACCGATACCCGCTATCGTCAGCGTTATGTCGATCTCATCATGAACGAGGAGTCGAAGTCTGTTTTCATCAAGCGTTCGCAGATCATTCATGAGATCCGTAATTTCCTTGCGGGTCGTGACTTCATGGAGGTTGAGACGCCGATGCTCGTGGACAATGCCGGCGGCGCAGCGGCGAGACCCTTCGTGACGCATTACAATGCACTCGATGAGGATGTGAAGCTTCGTATTTCTCTTGAGCTTTATCTGAAGAGGCTGATCGTCGGCGGCATGGAGCGTGTGTTCGAGATCGGCCGTGTCTTCCGTAATGAGGGTGTCGACACGCGCCACAATCCTGAGTTTACGCTGATGGAGCTGTACCAGGCGTATACGGATTATAACGGTATGATGGAGCTCACAGAGTCCATGTTCCGGTATCTTGCAGAGAAGGTCTGCGGTACGACGACGATTACTTATCAGGGCACAGAAATTGACCTCGGGAAGCCGTTCCGTCGTCTCACGATGACAGAGGCGATCAAGGAGGCCTGTGGCGTTGATTTCGATGAGGTGAAGGACCTTGAGACCGCGCGGAAGCTTGCGAAGGAGCATAACGTCGAGTTCGAAGAGCGTCATAAGGTGGGCGACATCGAGAACGCGTTTTTCGAGACCTTCTGTGAGGAGAAGATGATTCAGCCGACCTTCATCATGGATCACCCGGTAGAGATTTCTCCGCTTACGAAGAAGAAGCCGTCGGATCCGTCGAAGGTAGAACGTTTCGAGCTCTATATCTACGGCCGGGAGATGTGCAATGCTTACTCCGAGCTCAATGATCCGATCGATCAGCGCGCTCGCTTTGCAGAGCAGGATAAGCTTGCGGCAGCAGGTGATGAGGAAGCTAACCACACAGATGAAGATTTCCTGCATGCTATGGAAATCGGCATGCCGCCTACGGGAGGCATTGGCTACGGCATCGATCGTCTTGTGATGCTACTTACTGACAGCCCTGCAATCAGAGATGTACTTTTGTTCCCGACAATGAAAAGGATCGACTGAAAAAGCACGTAGTTACGCGGGTTTCAGAGCTCGAAAATGAAAGTTGACAACAAATTGACAACAAATCGTCATCTAATGGCGGGTAATAACAGGGAATAATAGTTTGTCAGACCGAATTGAATAAATTTTGGAATAGGGTAAAGCCTACTACAAAGCACTTCTTAAAAGATCAAATTTTAAGAAGTGCTTTTTCTTTTGCACATTTTTCCATGGCTAAAGGATCGATGAACAAAAATTTCATTTTAGAAGGAAGGTAAAAGCGATGGAAAAGGATCCGTCAGAACGGAGACGGGAGCAGGTCGATAGTGTCCGTGCTCTCCGTAGGGAATTTATCACGACAAGAGATGCCGCAATTGTCTATGACATGGAGCGACACAGAGTTATTGAGCTGGCAGATGCTGCCGGAGCACTTTATCGGGTGTCACAGAATCTGGTTCTCATCAAGAAGGATGTTCTGGATGTGTATCTGGAACGATTTCATGTTCATATGAATGAGCTTCGTAAGGGAAAGGAGGATTCATGATGAGCATGCTAGATAAGGGGTGTGGCGAGAGAGGTAAAAAACTATGACCGGCATGATCTGGAAGTATTCAGGTGACCTTGACGAGGATGACATAGAGTTTGCACGACATGAGTATGTGACATTTCTGCATGCAATCCAGTATTACGGACTTGGGGAGAAGGTCATACGAAATGTTGTAGAAGAAGCCGGTGCCGCATATAAGATCGGTAAATCAATCCGAATCAAGCGGTCAATACTGGAAGCATATATGAGGGAGAATTCCAGCGTAAGAGAAAGGATGGAAAGAGGCTATGGCCCAATTTATTACAAAAGAAGCAAGACGAACCGACAGGACGATTGAAACCAGTGCGAAGAAATATGTTCGGTATAAGGAAGGTGCCGAGCTTTACAGCATGGGTATGACGAAATTTCAGGAGCTCACGAAAGAAGCTCATGCCCGTGTGAAGATTGGGAAGATGGTGCTTGTGAACCGGGAGAAGTTTGAGCGATATCTAGAAGCGATGGGAGAATGAGCGTATGGGAAAGGTAATAGCAATAGCAAACCAAAAGGGTGGTGTGGGTAAAACGACAACGGCGATGAACCTCGGTGTTGGACTTGCCAAGGAAGGTAAGCGAGTTCTCCTGATTGATTCTGATCCGCAGGCTTCGCTCACGATGTGTCTCGGCATTCGTGAACCGGACCAGCTGAGTGCAACGATCGTAGATGTCATTGAAAAGGTCGTGAATGAAGAGGAATTCCCGGAGTCTTACGGAATCATGTCTACGGATGCAGGTGTGGATCTGATTCCAGCAAACATTGAATTATCCGGCGCAGAGATATCACTTACGAATGTGATGAGCCGGGAACTGATATACCGGAGCTTCGTAGAGCCACTGCGGGAAAAATATGACTATATTCTGATTGACTGTATGCCGTCCTTAAGTCTTATGACAATCAATGCTCTCGCTTGTGCTGACAGCGTGCTGATTCCGGTGCAGGCAGCGTATCTTCCTGTCAAGGGACTCCAGCAGTTGATCAAGACGATTGCGACGATTCAGAGAAGATTAAATCAGAAGCTTCGTTTTGAGGGAATTCTTCTTACCATCGTGGATGCAAGAACAAACTATGCAAGAGATATTATTGCGGAGGTAAAGGAGGTCTACGGCGAGACGATACATGTATTTGATGTAAGCATTCCACTCTCTGTCAAGGCATCAGAAACGACGGCGATGGCTAAGAGTATTTATGATTACGATCCGAAGGGAAAGGCTGCAGCGGCGTATTCGACGCTCACGAAGGAGGTGTTACAGCATGCAGAATAAAGCAGGCGGACAAAAGAAAAGAGACAGAATTCATTTTGCATCTGTCGAGGAAATCCTCGGTGCACCAGTGACAAAGGAGGATGCAACCGAAATTCGGATCGATCAGATCCATGCTTTCGAGAATCACCCTTTCAAGGTTATCGATGATGACCGGATGTTTGATCTTGTTGAGAGCATCAAGGAAAACGGTGTTTTGGTACCGGTACTGGTGCGTCCGGATGATGAAGGAACCTATGAGATGATATCCGGACATAGAAGGACGCATGCAGCGAAGCTTGCCGGACTTACGACGATTCCTGCAATTATCAAAGGAATGACAAATGATGAGGCGACGATAGCGATGGTGGATTCGAATATTCAGCGGGAGGAGATTCTTCCGAGCGAACGGGCATTTGCCTTAAAGATGAAAATGGATGCGCTGCGGCATCAGGGAAGACGGACAGATCTTCTAGAGAAAGAGACATTAGCCACTAAATGGCCAAGGTTTTCTGAGAATACACGGGAGACAATGGCCACTGAATGGCCGAAGACTCAAGGAAATGATGACGGAGAAAATACATCAGCCACTAAGTGGCCGAAGGACCAGGAATCTCTGGAAGAAACAACGGCCACTAAATGGCCGAAGAATTTGAAGGAATCTGAAGAAGACACTTCCGCCACTAAATGGCTGAAGACTCACAGTGAGGATCATGAAACATCCGCCACAAAGTGGCCGAGGATAACGACAGCAGATCGTGTGGGCGAAGGTTTCGGCATGAAGCGGGTTCAGGTCCGGAAATATATACGTTTAACGTATCTTTATGAAGGTCTCCTCCATCTAGTGGATGAGAAAAAGCTGGCTATTGCACTGGCTGTCGATATTTCTTATTTCAATCAGGACATTCAGAAATGGCTTTACGAATACATTAAGGAAAATGGTGCAATCAAGCAACAGCAGGTTGCGGTACTGAAGGAGCACCCGAATCTTGACAACATGACGCAGTATACAATGATTGCGCTTCTCAATGATGCGTATCGGAAACCAAAGCCGACTGGTTCTCTTCAGCTTTCTAAGAAGACACTCGACCAGTATTTCCCAGCTGATTACAGCATCACTGAAAGGGAACAGATTGTGCTCAAGCTTCTTCAACAGTGGCATGAAAAAGAGGAAAAGGATAGCAATATGAAGGAGGCATTGGAATGATATTTCAGTACTTTTATCAGGAGGACGCGGAGGAATTTGCGTTTATTCGTATTCCGAAGAAAATGCTTACTGAGAATGGGTTCTCTGAGCTTTCATTGCAGGCGAAGCTTTTGTATGGGCTGTTTCTGGATCGACTGAGCATGGTGGAGAAGAATCGATGGATTGATGAGGATGGAAAGGTTTTTATTATTTATCCGCTGATAGATATTGAGGAGGATCTCAATATTTCGAAGCGAAAGGCGGTAGATTGTCTGTCTGAGCTTGAAAGAGCCGGACTTGTCGAGAAGAAATGCCGGGGTGGCGGAATGCCGAGTCTTCTCTATGTTAAGAGCCTCGAGAGGGAGACAGCATGATGAAGAAAAAATCTTTTGAGGTGCAAAATATGCACCTCAAGGAAAGGAGACATCCGAATGGAAAGTAAGCCTGTATTCAAATATTTTTACGGAAGTGAAGCAGACCGGTACACCTTCTATCGGATTCCGAAAGTGTTATTTACCCATGCTTATTTCGAGAAGCTGTCTACGGATGCGAAGCTTCTTTATGGTCTGATGCTCGACCGGATGTCTCTGTCTACAAAAAATCAGTGGATGGACGAAGAAAACCGTGTATTTATCTATTATTCAGTAGAAGATATCTGTGAAATGCTTCATTGTGGACGGAATAAGGCGATTGCTTCGATGAAGGAACTGGATTCTGAAAGTGGCGTAGGCTTGATTGAGAAAAAGCGTCAGGGTCAGGGAAGGGAAACCAGGATCTATGTGAAGAACTTTTCGAGCGCTCTTGATGATGCTGCAGCAAAGGATCAGTGTTCTCAAGAGGAGATTTCAGAAGTCTCGAAATCAAACTTCAAGGAAGAGAAAGCTTCAGAAACTTCAATTCCAAACTTCAAGGATGGCAAGGTTTCAGAAGTACCAAATTTAAACTTCAAAGATGAAAAAGTTTCAGAAGTCCCGATTTCAAACTTCTTGAAGTTTAAAAATCAAACTTCTAGAGGTTTAAAAAATAAACTTCTAGAAGTCCCGAAATCAAACCCAAATAATACTGAAGATATTAATAATAATATTAATATATCCTATCCTATCAATCATGACAGAGAAGCCATAGCAAATGAAACAGGATTGATGGATGGGATGGATAGCATTAGTGCTGAGAAGCAGAAGCTCTGGAAAAGACTGGGAATAGCCATGCTTGTTAAGCAGTATCCACTGGATCAGGGGATTATCAGGGAAATGGCAGAGTTGATCTTCGAGACGGAGCATAGTACCGCGAAGAAACTGTATATTGCTGGTGAAGATCACCCTGCAGCATTGGTGAAGGAGAAATTTCAGACGCTCACATCAGATCATCTGGAATACGTTCTTTCATGCATGAAGACAAATACAACCAAGATCTGGAACATCAAGAAATATATACTGGCAGCGCTTTACAATGCACCGGCAACGATAAACCTCTATTATCGCGCGGAGGCAAATTATGATATCGCAAATGCATACAGTGTCTGAATTAATTTCACTATGGCCATTTAGTGGCCGTAGTTGCAAAGAAAAAAGACAAAAGATATTACCCTGCCAGAAGTATTGTTGATCAGGGTGATACAGTAAGGCACAAAAAAGTTAGACTATGCTAACGAAAATTACCGAAAATTGTCTATTCTTGTCCATTATTGTCGTAATATGTCCAAAATTGTCTATTCTTGTCCTTGCATCGATTTTGAGGGTATGATATCTTATACTCGAAGAAGTTGGAGAGAGGCAAACAAAGCACTCATCCAGCTTCTTTCTTTTCGGAAAAATCCCTGCTTTTCCGAAATCCAAACAACTTAATATACATGAGGCGAAACGCCTGTCGACTGGAAGAAAGGTCGGCAGGCGTATTTTTATGCCTGCATTTAAGAGGAGGTGATTGAACCATCATATATAAGAAGAAAATCAAGGCAAGGATCAGAGATACAGATCAAACGAATCGAAGGGCTCAAAAGAATAGAAAGAGCAACGCAGACAGGCGGACAGCAGTCATGACGTTTTCTGATCTCTTGTTTTGGATTTTAGCAGCAGCCATTTGTTTTATGTTGTTGAACTTTCAGTTTCGATACATCCTGACCGGTAGTATGAAGCCGGTGCTCGAGATTGGTGCTCTTGCGGTGATCGATCCTATATCAGAGCCTGAAATTGGAGACATCGCGATGTATGAGATCCAGGGTAATGAGGTGATTCATCGTATCATCGATGAACAGGGTGGTCAGTACATCTTTAAGGGAGACAACAATCAGATCGCAGATTTCAATCCGGTAGCAAAGGAGCAGATTCAAGGGAAGGTTATCTTCTATAGTAATCTTCCTGCTCCATTGGTCCGGAAGGCTCGAAATCTACAGGAATAGGAGGTTCCTCTTTAATAATCTGGAATGTGAGAACTCTGTAAGTTCTCGAAGTCATTCTAGAGATTATTAGAAGGAGGAACGGCAAAGTTCAATAATGCTTCATCTGTCTGCGGACTGAAACCTTAGTCACAGTATTTACAGAAGAGCAGGTGCCGGCGGCAGATGTAGGCATTAAAGATATAGCAATGAAGGGTATAGAAAAGGAGCAACGATGCGAAGAATCAGAGAACCGACAGACCAAAGCAGGACTGCATGTAAAAGAATTACATGACAGATAGAACTACATTATTACGGCAACGACAACGTAGATTTTTATAAAGGAAAAAAGCAAATGAATTTATTCAAAAATATGAAGAGAAGAACATTAGTGATCGGAGCAGCTGCGATGCTGCTTGTTTCTATTACAGGTGCAGCGTATGCATTGTACGGTGGCAGATCGAATACAGTGATCCATGAATTTTCAATCCGTCCGGGCGAGTCGGACAAGAAGGATGCTGGAACGCTCGAAGATAAGGCATTTGATCCGACGAAGACAGTGGATCTTCTTCCAGGTGCTGTGATCACAAGCCAGCCGTCACTGACATCTAACGTGGATTATGATGCGGATTATGTGATCAAGGTTGAGCAGCCTGTCGTTAAGGGCATTTGGTACGGACAGGATGGATATCATGATCCTTTAAGTACGTACTGGAGCCATGACAGATGGGATTATTATAGCAATTATCCCGGCAAAGCAGCTGGAGAAACATCTGTGATCTATTATGAAGGAAATGAACCGATCAAGCCGGGTGAAAAAATCAGTAACATTTTCGACAGGATTGAAGTTGAGAATTTTGACAAGCTTGAGTCAAAATTCTCAGGAGATATCCAAATCACTGCTTATATGAGACAGCACACTGACAATTCATTGAAGGATCATGAACTGATGCAGAATGTTATTGAAGGAGACGGTCGGGAATATAAGATTGATACATGGCTGCCAGATACGGAAGAACCATGATGAAAAGAATTAGATTGAAGGCAGGCATCTTTCCTTTGATTCTAGGGCTTATAGTGGGTAGTCCTGTGATTTCGGTCTATGCTTCAGAAACAGGAAGCATGACAGAAGCTGCAGGAAAGACATCGATCAGAAGAAGTACCTTATGTTCTTACTGTCTATAATGAATCTGATCCGGTTTATGTCCGTGTGAAAGTGGACATCAAATCGGAAAGAGATTTTGATGATACGATTTTGACCGGTATCTCGGATGACTGGCAGAAGAAAAGCGGCTATTTTTACTATGTGAAGCCGGTGCAGAAGAATGAAGAAATAATCTTTAGTAAAGGCGTCCATGTGCCGGATCTGAAGCGTTCGGATGGAGAAAAGTTCTCCATTTCTTCGGAAGCGCAGGCTGTGCAGGCAGAAGGCTTTCTGCCTGATTTTGCAAGTGATAAACCCTGGGGAGATGAGAAAGAGCTGGATTTCACAGAGAAGGTACCTGAAAGGGGAGATTCAAAGGACGACCAGGGAAATAAAAGCGATTCGGATGATGATTCGAAGGAACAGAAACCTGATAAAGATAATGGAATATCCGATGCAGAATCTACCGATAAGAAAAATAATGCAGATGGTGGTAATGAGAGCTCTGCTAAGGGTTCATCAGATGGAAATACTTCGTCAGGCAGTAATTCATCGGGCAGTAATTCGTCGGACCATAGTTCGAATGGAAGCGGTTCATCCAGTGGCAGTACATCTGGAAAAGCTTCCGCCAACGATAGTACTTCTGGAAAAACTTCATCTGGTAGTGGTTCTTCGAGCGGCAGTTCGAAAAAGAGCAGTTCTTCAGGCGGAGGAGGATCCGGTACCGTTCGGAAAGGTGTATCTGTCAGCAGTGACAAAGCCGGTATCGGACCGGGCTTTGCTTTAGTTTCAGGCAATAGCAGCATGTACAAGAACCCATATGGTGTTGGAGTTAACACATTTACAGACGGCCAGTGGCAGCTGATTGATAAGGATCAGAACCACTGGTCTTTTACGTTAACGGACGGATCGGCTGCAAAGGACGGTTGGCTGTATCTCAAGAATCCATACGGAAAGGATGATCATGGCAAGGCAAGTTGGTTTAAGTTTAATGATAACGGTCGGATGGAAACCGGCTGGATTCTTTCGGATGACGGCAACTGGTATTTTGCACATGATATTTCTGATGGAAATCTCGGCGTTCTCTCAAAGGGATGGCATACAAACAGTCAGGATAATAAAAAGTATTACCTGCATCCTAACACAGGTCATATGCTGACCGGGTGGCAGAAGATCGGCGAGAAATATTATTATTTTGCCACTGCGGATGATATTCCCAAACAGACCTGGTTCTTCCAGACGAATGTTGGGAAATGGCTTTACGATGCCATCGGCTTCCGAAGCTACGGTTCAATGTATCAGAATGAACGGACACCGGATGGCCGTCTCGTTGATGCTGAAGGAGCTTACATTCCGGGATGAGTATCCATTATACGAAGGGCAAGCATTAACAAAATATAAACAGAAAGCAGTAAGTCTCCTCTTTTTGGTACCGATCCGGAAGAGGAGACAGAATGGAGGCATTGATGAAAAGGGGTAATCACCCGTGAAAAAAACAGGAATTATTTTGAAGGTTATGATAGCGGCTGGCATTACGTCGGCCTTTTTATATGGAACAGGGTCGGCGAAGGCACTCTATTCGGGAAACAGCAATGTACTGTCCAATCCATTCTCATTATCGCAGTTTCCAGTGCCGTCACCGACGGAAACAGATCCGACGCAGGAATCACCTGAAGAAACCGGTGAGAATCCTGAGAATCCGGAAGAATCAAAGAACCCTGAAGAAACTAAGAGTTCTGAGGAATCAAAAAGCACTGACGAGTCCAAGAGCCCGTCAGAGACTGACTCGGATAATCCGGGAGAAAGCAAGGAAGATTCCGGAGAAACAAAGGATGATGGCGGAAATTCAGATATTCCCGAAGATGAAAAAATCCCGGAAGAAATCAAAGGTAAGAGTGGAACAGCTTATCTCCTTCCGGGACCAGAGTATAACAAACGTCTGAAAGAATTCCTGGGAGAGGATATCAAGAATGTAGGGCTGATATCTGAGGCTAACTCTATGGGACCGGGTATTGAATACATCACGATTTCTACGGAGGACAGCATGCATCCGGTGTACTTCTTCAGAGACCAGGACTTCAACAACATTTTCAGATATTATTCAGAGGCTGAAGAAATTTACGCCAACAGAAACTGCTCGCACATGTATGAGGGATTTTCTGAACTTGGCTGGGCAAGTAATGTGACAGAATTTTTCAAGACGGATTATACAGAAGATATGACGGCAATGTTTAAAGATTGTGCCGAGATTAGCACGCTTACCGGTCTTAATAAATTCAATATGTCGAACGTGAAGACGGTTTCACAGATGTTTATGGGCTGCGAAAAATTGGGCAGCGCAGGTGGTATCGCGGAATGGGATACTTCCAGCATACAGGATACATCTGAAATGTTCAGCGGAAGTAAAAGCTTTGGCAGTCTAAGTGGTCTTAAAAATTGGGATGTATCACATGTGACCAACATGTCTCATATGTTTTATGGAACAGACATCGGCATCGTTGAGGATCTTGCGGCATGGGATGTTTCGAATGTGAAGGATATGTCCTATATGTTTGCGGATACGGACATTAACACATTTTCTGATTCTTTTGTATCAGGGTTTATACCGTGGAATGTTTCAAATGTAGAGAATATGGCAGGAATGGATACATGGTTTAAAAACTTCAAGTCCCTTGCAGCCTGGAAGACGACAAGTCTTACAAATCTTGACGACTTCAATTCTTCTACAGAGGATCATGCCGGGTATGTAAATGCATCTGCATTAGCAGGATGGGATGTTTCCAAGGTCACGACCATGCGGAATGCATTTAAGGGGCGAACATATCTTGACGGTGCGACTGCATTAAATGACTGGCAGCTGCAGGATAATGTAGACATGACGGACGCATTCACGGAAAGCGAACATAATAAACTGCCCTCCTGGTATACGATACCGCCTGCGGCACAAAGACCAAAGGAATAAATGAAGAAAACAGGCGGAAGATTTAATTCTTCTGCCTGTTTTAATTGAGGAAATGAGACATGCAGGAAGCAGTAGAACAGGGGACTATAAGGTTTGCAGTGACGACGGCTTCACTGTCAGGATTCGCACTTCTGAAAGGCTGTCAGGCATACCTTGAGATGCGGAGGAAAGGAAAAATCAAGCATGGCTACATGACGGTGGACGAGCTGATCAAGAAGGACCAGGGCGTCTCGACGATCGATGTAGCAAAGGAAAAGATCCTTGATTTTGCAAATATTGCTGAGAAGTATGGCGTAGACTATGCAGCACGGTATCTGTCGGATCCGGAAGGACCGCGGTACATCGTGTTTTTTAAGGCGAAGGACAAGGATGCCATTGAAGCAATCGTGCGGGAATATACTGCAGAAATGCTTCATGAGAAGGACAGACCGAAGGTAAGGGAGAAGCTGCAAAAGGATCGGAAGAAGGTGAAACAAACTGAACTTCAGAAAAACAAGCAGCTTCAGAGAAGCAAGAAAGGCAAGGAGCTTGGCAAGATTGCCGGAAAGGTAAAGAAGGTGATCAGACGGGAAATCGTACGGTAAAAATATATGATGAACATAGTAAACTGGCTTATCGATAAAACCATATCGGTAATAGAGGGTGCCCGGGAATTTGTCAAAGAGCTGCCGGAAAAGTTAAAAAGCTTCATTTTGAAAAAGTGGAGCGATTTCAGAGCTGGATTTGGTAAGTACCAGATCATTCAGCTTTTGTTCTTTATCGGTACGACAATGCTTTCTTCGGCATTCTTTCGTATCTGGCGGGTAAGGAATTACGGGATTCAAGATGTGATCTATCTCATGGATATCGTCAATGAGACCTTCAGTAATCCATGGCCGCCTTATAGCAAAGGAGACTTGTTAAAAGGATGTATGGTATCAGGTTCACTGCTTCTTTTCATGATCGTCTATCGGGATACAAGAAAGGTGACGAGGTCAAAGAAGGAGTTTGGATCGGCGAGGTGGGGAAGGAAAAGAGATATCGCTCCATTTGTGGATCCGGTGCCTGAAAGAAACATTATCCTGACGGCGACGGAGCAGATCACGATCAGCAATCGTCCGAAGATTCCCAAATACGCAAGAAATAATAATGTGCTTGTTCTCGGAAGCTCCGGCTCCGGTAAGACACGGTTCTTTCTGAAGCCGAATCTTCTTCAGATGCACAGTTCTTATGTAATCAC
>OMZX01000026.1 GCA_900315665.1 uncultured Eubacteriales bacterium | reverse complement strand
AAATCTTAATTAAAAGAATCTTCAGGGTCTGTGTATTATTCGATCTTTGATTTTCAAGGTTCTTTGCTCTCTCTCGCGAGACAGCTTGCCTATAGTACAGAATGAAAATTCTAAAGTCAAGACTTTTTCGAAAATTTTTTAAAAAATTTTCCACCTATTTTTCCAGGAGATCTTTTATCATCTTATGTATCCCTTTAGTAAGATTCCTGCTTATTGAAGCAGAAGCAAATCTCTTTCATGGAGTTTAAGATAATCAGGCATACCTTTGGTATCTATTTTATCCCAGCAGGCTCTTTGTACAAACCAGCATAAAAGCTTATCATGGTTTTCCTCAAGTGTTTCCGGTAAAAGATAGTAGTTCCTTTCGAACTGAAGTTCCGCTTTAGAATAAAGTTTACATTTAATACAATTTTCTTCCCTTTTGCCCCATATCGGTTCGAACTGATGCGCTCTGAAGCCGACATAGTGCGTATTATTCGGGATTTTGTTTTTTAATGTTATATCGATGCCCCAATCAACCGCATGTAATGTGTGTGCATTAATAATATCTGCTCTTGATATATTTTTACACCCGGCTAGTCTTGCGGCGATCATGGTATCTGGTTCTGCAAAAATTCCTTTTGTAGAGCCGTGGCTGATGACGCGTCCATCATCCACAATCAGAAGTCTATCACTAAAGCAATATATCTCATCCCTTGAATGAGAGACCATAATAACCGTCCCTTGATAATCTGATAGCATTTCCATCAGTTCTTCCTGCATTTTGTCTTTCAGATATGCATCCAAAGCAGAGAAAGGCTCGTCGAGAAGAATAACCTTCGGAGAGTATGCCATGATTCTGGCCAGCGCTACTCTTTGTTGCTGTCCTCCGGAAAGTTCAGACGGATATCTGTCCTTTAGTGCAACAAGCTGAAATTTTTTGAGCACTCGTTCTGACAGCTCTAGTTTTTTCTTTTTATCGCCTTGGATACCGGCGCCCACATTTTCAAGGACGGTCATATTCGGAAACAATGCATAATTTTGGAAAAGATAACCGACTTCCCTTTTTTGTGGTTTTACATTAATTTTTTGTTCAGAATCATAAAATGTTGTCCCATCAAAAACGATTTTTCCTTTGTCAGGATTTACGATCCCTGCAATCATTTTTAATGTCATGCTCTTGCCGGAACCCGAAGCCCCCAGAATACCGATTCTTTTACCTGCCTCTGAAAATTCGATATGAAGAGAAAAGCCCTGTAGTGAGCGTTCCACATCGACTGAAATGCCCATGTTCACCACCGCACCTTTCTTGTAGACTTTTTGCTAGAAATTACGTTCATCAGTACCATCGCTATAAGTGCAATCAGAAGAACTATTGTCACCCATATGCCAGCAGTCATATAATCCTGATCCTGAATCACCATCGCGATACGCTGTGATATTGTAGCTGTCTTTCCCGGGATATTACCAGCAAGCATTGATGTCGCTCCATATTCGCCCAGTGCACGCGCAAAGGTAAGAATGGTACCGCTCGCTATACCAGGGCCTGCCGTAGGCATGATGATTTTCCAAAAAATGCTGAAATCAGACATGCCTAGTGTGCGTCCCGCATATACAAGGTTTTCATCAATCAGCTCAAAGGCTGCCCTCGCGTTCTTATACATAAGTGGAAAAGAAATAACGGAAGCCGCAATGATGCAGCCGAGCCAGCTCTGCACAACTTTAAGGTGAAACGCATCCCAAAGAAAAATGCCGAACGCTCGACGTCTTGAAAAAATAAGCAATAGAAAGAAACCGGCGACCGTCGGCGGCAAAACCATTGGCAGTGTCAATATGCCATCCACAATACTTCGAAAGGGTTCTCTGGCCTTCAATATTTTTCTTGCTGCAAAAATACCAAGAAAAAAGCAAACTATGGTTGCTACAATACCGGTTTTTAGTGAAATCCAGAGCGGGCTCCAATCAAGACTCATTAAAAATTCTTTAGACATTTGTGTCAAAATAGAAGGAATCAAATACCTTCTTTGCTTCATCAGATGTTACAAAGTTCACAAAATCAAGAGCAGCCGCCTTCTCAGCATCATCTGCCTCATCATTTTTAACCTGACAGATTGGATAAATAACATTACCTGTCAGATCATAAGAAATCTTTTCTAGAATTTTAACCTGATCTTCATATCCATAGGTATCCGAATAATAGGTCGTACCAACCTCACATGATCCCTCTACGACGGCTGCGAGAACCTTTGACACATTGGACTGCTCGGAAATCTCGACACCGCCAAGCTGTTCAGAAACCTCCTCAGTTGTGATCCTTGAAACATCATCGACCTTTCCAAGCATACCAGCATTGACCATGGCCTGTCTGGTATACTTGCCTACAGGAACAGATCCATCCGCTAAAGCGATGGAGGAAGCATTCTTAATGTCAGAAAGTCCTGTCACCTTTGTGCCCGAGTCTTTTCTCGTAATCACACAAACCTGATTGTTAAGAACATCCTTTCTCGTGTCATCTACGACAAGGCCGTCATCCTTTTCAAGCGTATTCATCTGCTTCTGCGCTGCAGAGAAAAATACGTCGCAGGCATAGCCCTCCTCAATCTGGGCGAGCAGCTTACCAGAAGAATCAGCATTAAACGTAATCTTAACCTCTGGATGCTGTTCATTATAGAGCTCTGCAATTTTCTCCATGGATTTCTGAAGTGATGCTGCGATAAATACCTGAATTTCCGTTTCTTCTTTAGATTCGGCATCCGTTGTGGCTTCTGTAGCTGGTACAGTCGTTTCTGCTGGTGCCGTTGTCGCAGGCGCTGTTGTTGTCGCAGGCGCTGTCGTAGCTTCTGTAGCTGCTGCGGTTGCCGTAGAGCTGCCGCCACAGGCTGCGAGGCCAAGAAGCATTGCTGCCGACATCACAATTGCACTTCCCTTTTTCTTAATACGTTTCATGTTATTTCCATCCTAAAAATTAATCATTTATACCGATCCGGCCGTTGCAAAGGCACAGTTCGGGAAAATACAGGTTGGACAATGCATACAGTAGCCTCCGACACCCATTCGGTCGATATCCTCTTTTGTAAGGATTTCTCCCGCTAAAACCCGAGGCAATACAAGATCAAATACTGTACGTTTTTCGTACATCACACATCCCGGAAGTCCAATCATCGGAATTTCATCATGCAACCCTTTATAGGCAAGCATGAACATCGCTCCCGGTAGGACAGGTGACCCATATGCAACAACGCGGTCCGAGGTTTTTCTGATCGCATATGGTGTCTTATCATCAGGATCAACACTCATGCCTCCCGTGCAGAGCACAAAATCCGCCCCCTTGGAGAGTACCCTTTGTATGCATTGAATCTCCATCTCCGGATCATCCGAACTCACCTCATGTGCAATCACTTCCGATCCAAAGCCTTCCACTTTTGACTTTACAACCGGCGTAAACGTATCCTGAATCCGGCCATAGTAGACTTCATTACCCGTTGTTACAATGCCTACCTTTTTCTTCTGATACGGAAGAAGCGTAAAAAGCGGTTCAGGTCCTATTTCTCTCTTGAGTCCTTCCATCTTATTCTTTTCAATAATAAGTGGAATAATACGCATACCTGCTACACGCTGCCCGGCTTTTACAGGAAAATTATTATGAATCGATGCAATCATCACCTCTCCATAGGCATTGACTTTATGAAGACGCTCCGTATCAATCTTCAAAAGTCCATCCGTTTCTGCAATCAGTTCAACTTTTCCTTCTTTGATATCTTCTGTTCTTGTAAGATGTTCATTTTTGCATAAATTATACAGAACAAGCGCCCCATCATTCTCATGCATCATGCTTTCATTCATTTCCCAAATGTAGACATGGTCCTTTCCAACCGAAAGAAGTACCGGGACGTCTTCCTCTGTAATAATGTGGCCTTTTCGAAATACAGGGCCTTTCTTTACGTCTTTAATGATCTGCGTAATGTCCTGGCAAAGCATCTGTCCGACAGCATCTTCTGTTTTCATTAACTTCATAAAAACCTCCTAAAAATTATGCGCTACGGTCGGATGCACTGCCGCCATCTCCGCCAGAGTCTTTTTTCTTCAGCCATTCGCCATGAAGGAAAATCTCATTAAACCGTTTATTCGCATATTCATTTATATCCCTCTCAAGCGTTTCATATAAACGAATCAGCTCCTGCCCATGCTTTGTAAGTCTTGAGCTGCCGCCTTCTCTCCCGCCTTGTTCTCGTTCGACAACATTGTACTGAAGCTCATCCTCACAGCTGTGAATAATCTGCCAGCCCTTGCTATATGACATATTGCAGCGTTCACAAGCCTCCCGTACATTTCCTGTTGTCTGAATCTGTCTTAAAAGCGTAACAGTTCCAGGGCCAAAAAACGGCTTTTCCTTGCAGATACGAAGTCTAATTTCAGGTCTTAACAGTCTGGCGCTATGAAGTTTAAGAAGATTTTCATAATCATCCTTAGTATCTGCATCCATTACTGCCCCAGCGTCGTCAACATATACGCGGGCAAGCGTACCGATGTGGTCATTGGCAAACGCATCATAGGCGCCGCGCATACCATGGCCTCCCTGATAAGAAAGAATATACTGGACCGCTCTTTTACTAAGAAGAATAGGATGACCAGGCCTTTCATGGCAGTAAGGAACGATCACATCTGCTTCTTCAGCAGTGTCCATTTCTCTCTTTACTGTTTCCATAGTAAAAAAAGGCACATCCACAGGACAGAAGAAAATGAAGTCACAGCGGTCGCTAAGATATCGAAGGCCTATTTTTGCGGATTCAAACATCCGCGTAGTAGCGTAATCAGGATTGAGAAGAAAAGCAATTCCGGTACCTTTTAGGGCTTTCTCCACTTCTTCATTACGATATCCGGTTACCATGACAATGTCTTTTACACCAGCTCTTTGAAAGTTCGTAATAACTCTCTCGCTAAAAGACATATCTCCAAGCTTCATGAGTTGCTTAAAGTCTTTCATCCTGGTAGACATTCCCGCTGCTACGATAACAGCGCCAATATGCATTCCGGCTCCAATCTGTATCTTCCACGATGGGTCTAATCATCGGAAAATACCTGAAATTCTAAATTTCTCATCAAACCTCTTTAGCATTACACCAAAGAGGGCCTTATCAACTAATATTTTAGCACATCGATTGGCGAATAGTATATAAAAAGTATTCGCTTTATTAAAAAAATATACATTACCATAAAGGCAATGTATATTTAAAAAATCAAAATCTACCGTCTCAGACTACGCGGCGTGCTCCTCCATAAAGCGAGAGAACTCCTCGTCTTCACCGTTACAAGAAACAATCAGGGCTTTCTTAAGATCAAGATTCAGAACGCCAAGTATCGATTTTCCATCGATTGTAAGACGTTCTTTATCGATTTCGGCAACATCTATATCAAATTCACAATTATGTGCCAGATTTACAAATGTCTCAATGTCAGACGGCTGAATCTTAATAATTTTCTTAAAAGCCATATATACTCTTCCCCTTTATAAATATCAGAATTAAAACTTAAATATTGCGTCATTTTTGTAAATCAATCTTTGATTTATAAGCGCATTATACACCTTTTTTCTGAATTATAAAGAGGTGTGATTAAGCTTTACTCGTTTAAAAATGCAACGGATTGTCACTCACTTTTCCAAATCAAATTACAAAGTTTAATTGCCGACTTCTCTTAATTTAACTCATAAAGGCTTATCACTAACTTTTCTGTTTCGAACTGTCGTGACGATATCCAGTTCATGCCGTGTGGCTTTATCCATTCTCTTTCCTTCGTTTTTGCGAAAAAGCTCCATCATGCGATGGTTTAACTCATAAATTTCCATCGTTGCAAGCTGTTCGATCATTTCTTTTTGTTCCGGTGTCGCAGTGTATTTATCAAGATACCACTTGCACTCCTCAATCGAATCATAAAGTTGGACAAGCGGATAATGATTTTCATCAATGATATCAAATTTATCCGGATTTGCTTCATTAGAGACAATAAAATAGCCTTGATACCGTAAACCCGTGATACCATTTTTATATGTTCTGAATTTTGCCATAGCTACTTCCTTTTATCCATTGCACGATAGTCCGTGCTACCATCTAATATTATCGGACGATTTATCAAATGACAAGCCGAATTTTTACCGCGAAATGGCTTATATTTTGTTATTCTGATTAATTACTTTTCCGTGCTACTTCCAATATTTTATCACAAATCACAAGGACATTATTACATAAAATATAAGTATTAAAAAAACAGCAATGAAATTTTTGTTGTAAGTGCTATAAAAATATGATATACATCTATTAAGAAAAAGATAATAAGTGTTCGTGATTCACGTCAAAAGTATAATAATTCGAGCACAACGAAGTGCAAACACGTGGTTCCATGTAAAGTCTAGAAAAGGTGGTAGAACCAATGCTTAAGGATCTAATTTCAAGTCTATCAAACAAGTCCAGAATTTATTTTTGTACGCAAATTTTCAGCAGATTTGATACCCCTGAAGTCGATCTGACAAATGTTGAGTCTTACTGTATGGAATGCATTTTAGCTTTGGCCGAACCCTCTGTACAGGAATTTGCACATATGATGGGAATTTCCGCACCTAATGCTGCCTATAAAGTGAATGCACTAATCCGTAAAGGATATATAGAGAAAACGCAATCCATGCTTGATAAAAGAGAGTTTTATTTAAAGCCAACGAAAAAATTTCTTGATATTTATTATACAAGAAATGACTATGCTGATAAACTGGCGAAAAGAATCGAGGATCGTTTCTCTGCTGAAGATATAGACAAATTTGAAGACATGCTTAAAATTATTATTAATGAACTTACGCCTGAGCTCGATCAGAAAAATTATAATATAAGTAAAAACAAAAAATTGAAATGATAGAACTCTTAACGACTGATCTATTTTCAATATTGTACTTATCAAAAGAAGTCCCGCATTCATAATGGCCGACTTCTTTTTTGTTTTAAAATCCGGGCGATGGCGTTGAACTGTCAACGCCCGGATATTCCTGCTCTTTAAGGATATCAGAGATTTCAATCCTTACGTTCAAAATAAAATCACGCTTCTTTCGCCGCTGCTTCTAGCGCCTGGCGAAGATCCGCAATGATATCTTCCTTATCCTCAAGACCGCAGGAAATACGAATCATGCCAGCAGGTACACCTGCTGCAGCAAGTTCTTCATCATTCATCTGACGGTGTGTACTGGTTGCCGGATTGAGGCAGCAGGTTCTCGCATCGGCAACATGTGTTTCGATCGCCGCGAGCTTAAGATGCTGCATGAAGTTCTCTGCTGTCTTTCTGCCGCCCTTCAGTTCGCAGGAAACGACACCGCAGCCGCCTTTCGGCATATACTTTTTTGCAAGTGTATAGTACGGACTTGACGGAAGTCCCGGATAATCCACCTTTGTAACAAGCGGTTGTTTTTCGAGGAACTCTGCAACTGCCTGTCCATTTTCCACATGACGCGGCATACGAACATGGAGAGATTCCAACCCTAGGTTCAGATAAAAAGCGCTCTGTGGCGAACTAATCGAACCGAAGTCACGCATCAGCTGTGAAGTAGCCTTCGTAATGAACGCTCCGTCCATGCCGAATTTCTCTGCATAAATGATACCGTGATAGGATTCATCCGGTGTTGTAAGTCCCGGAAACTTATCCTTATGAGCCATCCAGTCGAAGTGTCCGCTATCGACGATTGCACCGCCTACCTGTACGCCATGACCATCCATATATTTTGTAGTGGAATGTGTCACGATATCTGCACCCCACTCAATGGGCCGCAGATTCACAGGTGTCGGGAATGTATTGTCTACGACAAGTGGTACACCATGTGCATGCGCTACTTTTGCGAATTTCTCGATATCAAGGACGGTAAGGGCTGGATTTGCGATTGACTCTCCGAACATTACCTTTGTATTGTCGCGGAAGGCGGCATTCAACTCCTCCTCGGAAGCATCCGGCGAAACGAAGGTGGATTCAATGCCCATCTTTGCCATCGTCGTTTTTATGAGATTATAGGTGCCGCCATAAATCGAGGACGAGGCTACGATATGATCGCCCGTCTCGCATACATTGAAAAGGGCAAAGAAATTTGCAGCCTGGCCTGAGGAAGTAAGCATTCCTGCTGCACCGCCCTCCATCGCGGCAATCTTCGCAGCAACATAATCGCAGGTCGGGTTCTGCAGACGGGAATAAAAATATCCGGAAGCCTCCAGATCAAAGAGCTTTCCCATATCCTCACTCGTATTATATTTAAACGTCGTTGACTGCACGATCGGTATCTGCCGTGGTCCGCCATTCTCCGGTGTATAGCCGGCTTGTACACATTTTGTACCTATTCCTGCATTTGTAAGATCCATCGCTACTTCCTCCATCTCTATAATATTCTTTGCGCGATCAGCACTTTCTATTCTAATGCCTACATCCGGATTACGCCATCAGAACTTTTATCTTGCGTCATGAAATGGATTTGTCTATAATGAATTATATAAAAGATATTTTCTCTTTTGTGCGAAGAGGAAATGGGAACGTTCATTCAGATGCTGTAGACTTACTGGGGAGGCTCACTATGGAGAAAAAATACACAAAGATTGAAGCCGGCGGCACGACAGTGCCACTGAAGGTTACCAAGGGACATTTCGTAACAAATCACTCACACACAAACTACTATATTGATCTTACGACGATAAAGTCCCGTTCCTCGGAAGCGCACGGCATCGCCGAAGCTTTAGTACAGCAGTTTCTGTTCGGTACCATCGTTGATACAATTATCTGCAATGAAGGCACAGAGGTAATCGGCGCTTATCTTGCCGACGAACTGTCAAAGGATGGCTTCCTGAATACCAATGCGCATAAAACCATCTATGTCGTCACACCGGAATTTAACTCAAACTCGCAGATCATCTTCCGGGATAATATCCGTCCGATGATTAGTGGAAAAAACGTCCTCATCCTGTTTGGCTCTGTATCGACAGGTAAATCTGCAAATCGTGTCATAGAGGCTGTCCATTACTATGGCGGAACATTGACCTGCATCGCTTCCGTATTTTCTGCGACCGATGCTGTCAATGGCATCCCGGTTCGCGCTGTCTTCACGAAGAAGGAACTTCCGGACTACCAGTGCACAGATTATCATGACTGCCCTCTCTGTCGCGGCAACGTCCCAATTGATGGTCTGGTGAACGCGTTCGGCGTTTCCATGCTGTAAAATAAAAATATTAGGGAGTGGGGTCAGGATTAATCCTGACCCCACTCCCCTGTTATGATAAAAGCTTTAAATTGTTAAAATCAGATGAACCGTTCCAAATGGGTAGATAACCGGGATAACGTATGTCCGGTCGTCAACCGAAATGCTCTTTTTATCTTCTTCCATCGGCGGATCAAGCTCGAGCTCTACTGCATACTGATTCGACATATTCACGGAATAGAGGCCATTGTGAAGATTCAGAAAATCACCAATTGATGCGATGACATAATCATCATATTTCTCAAACTCCATCTTTGCAAAACGTGATGCAAAGCCAATAGCAGCACGGTCATCCATATCGAGCCTTGAAACCAGTGAGATTTCTCCTGTCACATTCTGAGAGATACAATGCGTCGAAGTATACGTCGGCATCTTGACAGCCGGAAGCGGTGTGAAATCCGAGCCAATGAAACGAACAAAATCATTGAACACCATATTTAGATACAAAAGCGTATAATCATCCACCGGACGCTCCGCATCTGCAAAGAATTTCCGAATGATATTTTCAGATTCTTCGTTTTCCTCGGTGCCAAGATCAGAAATGTCTGCATCAAACTGATAATCTGCAAGGAGTGTTTCAAACTGGCTGTTGGTAAGCACACCCTCATCGATCAGCTCCTGCCCGAGCAAAAGATATTCCGGTCGCTGTGCATTTAGAAGCTCCTTGACCTGCGGAAGTGTCAAATACTCCTTATCAAGTGCAATCTCTCCGAATCGCATATCAGCCTTTTTCTGTGTTTCGCAGACATCATCCACCTGTTCAGCGGTCATATAGCCCATATGGATAGCAAGCGTACCCAGTTTGATATGCGTTTCATGCATATGCTGTATTGCATTTGTCAGTGCTTCTGGCGAAACAGCGTGCTGGTTCAGAAGGTAGCTTCCGAAAAACTGTGCATACATGCTCAGGCCTCCTTGGAATAAAACTCAAGCAGCTTCTCGATCTGCTCTCCTGAGAAGGGTTTCTGGATGAAATCCTTTGCGCCTGCCTCGATGGCCTCGCGAAGCTTGTTCTGCGTTCCTACAGAAGATACAATCACGACGCGGGCATCAGCATCCAGTGCAAGAATTCCCTTCGTCGCAGCGATGCCATCCGTTTTCGGCATTACAATGTCCAGAAAGGACAGATCAGGACGTACCGCATCAAATTTTTTAATCGCCTCAGCTCCATTTGAAGCCTCTGTGATTTCTACTCCTGGAAGATAATTCTTAATAAGATTAGAAAGCTGCAGACGTACCAGGATGGAATCGTCGCAAATCATGATCTTTTTAATTTCAGCCATATCGATACCTCTCTTGTTCAGCCTTTTCTATATCATACCGCATCACTGTTTTTCTGACAAACAAATTTATGATTCTTCCTTCGTCACATCGACCCACTCGTGAACTCCGGCATATTTTTCCAGTTCAGAAATGCTAAGCTTCACAGCACTGTTACTGCTTCCGGCAGCCGGATACACAAATTCATGACGCTTCAGCGATTCATCCAGATAGACCTTTACACCGGCATTGATTGCAAACGGGCAGACGCCACCGGGCGCATGACCGATATAGCGTTCGACATCCTCTGCCTTAATCATAGATGCTTTTTTATGAAAGGTATCCTTATATTTCCGGTTATCCACTCTAGCCATGCCGGCCATCACGATGAGGATCGGCTGATCCTCTACAAGATACGAAAGCGTCTTTGCAATCTGATCAGGTTCCGTCTCGAGTGCGTGTGCTGCAAGCTCCACCGTCGCAGAAGACTCGGGCAGTTCAATCACCTTTATCCCAGTTCCTTCAAAATACTTCTTTACTTTTTCGACAGCCATTTTCCCACCTCAATTCTTGATAGTTCCTTTCAGTATAGCATATTCAAAAAGAAACGCACAAAAAATCGAACCGCACGATAGAAGTAATCTGCACAGTGATATATTAAAATGTCACTGTGCAGATCACTTCTGCTATGCGGTTCGGTTTTTCAGCGATAGACTGAAGCAGTTCTTTTGAAACAATCAAAGTGTTTTTTCGAGCTCGGGGTAGAACTCCTTCATAAGTGCTGCAGACTTCTGGAGTGCCTGAAGTTCATCTTCACGGAGCTTAATCTCGACAATCTCACGTGCACCATTTTTATCGATAATCGTCGGAACAGAGATAAATACATCATGGATGCCATACTGTCCCTGGATATCGACGGATACCGGATAGATTGCATTTTCATTAAAAAGAATGGACTTGCAAATTGCTGTGACAGAAGCAGCGATGCCGTACGAGGTGTTTCCCTTCCGATTGAAGATATCCCAGCCGGCCTCGACGGTCTCCTTCCGAAGTTTTTCCTTTGTCGTATCCTTCGTTCTGGAAGCATTGTCCAGAAGGACATTCTCGACCTTCTTGCCACCGATCGTCGCCGTACCCCAGGAGATGACCTCAGAGTCACCATGCTCTCCCATGACATAGGCATGTACGCTCTTGGAATCAAGATTGTACATCTTACCAAGTTCATAGCATAGACGTGCACTGTCAAGATTCGTACCAGAACCGATTACCTGATTCTTCGGAAGTCCGGAAATACGCCATGTGTAGTAGGTCATGATATCAACCGGATTTGAAATGACGACGAAGATGCCATTGAAGCCGCTTGCCATGACAGATTTTACGATACTGCCAATAATAGTAAGACTCGGTTTCAACATCTCGAGTCGGTCATGACTGTCCTTCGGCATCGGTGCAGAAGCCGTCAGGATCACAACATCCGCATCCTTACAATCGCTATAATCGCCGGACCATACCTTCATATTTCTGTTCATAAAATGAATGGCATGCGACATATCAAGTGCCTCTGCATAAGCCTTATCCTTGTTGATGTCAATGAGCACAAGCTGCTCACAGAGTCCCTGGTTTACGATAGTATACGCTGTGGTGGCACCGACATTGCCGACGCCGCAGATGACGATCTTCGAATCCTTGAACATTACTGCATTTTCTCCTTTACATTTAAAAAGCGTCCACCTATATAGATGAACGCCTTTGTCCTTTTTAAGCCGTTAACATTTTATCGCAAATGGTTTATAGATTCAATCCCTTCGCCGTGAATTCCGGAGAAGAATCAGACGGAACAACTGAAGAAGTGACGATGCAGCCGCTGCAACATAGGTCAGTGCCGCCGCAGTGAGAACCTCCCGGGCCTCTGCCACCTCATCCGGTGACAATAGATTATATTCCTCCAGCATCACGAGCGCACGGTGGCTTGCATTAAACTCAACCGGCAGCGTAACAAGCTGAAAAAGCACACCGAAGGAAAACAGGAAGATTCCGACATTCACGAAATTATCGCTGAGACCGAGTAAAAGGCTTGCGATGACGATCCAGATGCCGACATTGGAACCGAAGTTTGCAATCGGCACAAGGGACGCCCGAATCTGAAGCGGCACATAGCCGGTTTCATGCTGCATCACATGCCCACACTCATGAGCGGCGACACCCAGTGCTGCGACAGACGCCGAGCCATACACGACATCACTGAGATTTACGGTACCGTTTGTCGGATTATAATGATCCGTCAGAGAACCACTGACATGCTGCACGGTCACGCCCTGCACATTGTTCGTCTGGAGGATATAATTCGCAACCTCCCTGCCGGTCAGCCCCCGCGCACTGCGGACACGCGCATATTTGTCATAGGTTCGCTGCACCCGCATGCTTGCCAGCATACTGAGTAGCGCACCGATCAGCACCAATATATAGGTCCAGTCGTAATACATGGATAGCCCTCCTGCTATTATGATAATGCTTACATCATACACTAAAAATACGTCTATTGTGTGACGGATTAAAATTATCCGGCGAGTTCCGGACGTTTGCCGGTATAAAGCTGATAATACCGACCGCGAAGCTTCAGAAGCTCCTCATGATTCCCCATCTCGACGATGCGTCCCTGCTCCAAGACACAGATGACATCCGAATTACGTACCGTCGAAAGACGGTGTGCGATAACGAAGGTCGTTCTACCCTCCATTAGCTTATCCATGCCGTCCTGCACAAGCTTCTCAGTACGAGAGTCGATGGAAGAGGTTGCCTCATCAAGAATCAGAACCGGCGGATCAGCGATTGCAGCCCGTGCAATCGCAAGAAGCTGCCGCTGACCCTGTGAAAGACTTGCACCATTCCCGGTCAGTACAGTGTCATAGCCCTTAGACAGACGCCGGATGAAGCCGTCAGCGTTTGCAATCTTCGCCGCTGCCACAACCTCTTCATCCGTCGCATCCAGCTTACCGAAGCGGATATTGTCCGAAACCGTTCCGGTAAAGAGATTCGTCTCCTGCAGCACCATGCCGAGCGAACGCCGGAGATCTGCCTTTTTGATCTTGTTGATGTTGATACCGTCGTACCGGATCTTGCCATCCTGGATGTCATAAAACCGATTGATGAGATTCGTAATCGTCGTCTTACCGGCACCGGTAGAGCCAACCAGGGCGACCTTCTGCCCCGGCAGCGCATGCAGCACAACATCATGAAGCACGATCTTCTCCGGTGTATATCCGAAGTCCACATGATCAAATACGACATCGCCCTCGAGCGGCTTGTAATCTGTCGTGCCATCTGCTTTATGATAATGCTTCCATGCCCAGTGCTTCGTCCGGTGGTCTGCCTCGACGATTTCCCCGGCTGCATTTTTCTCTGAGTTCACAAGCATCACATAGCCATCATCCGTCTCTGACTTTTCATCCATCATACGGAAGATACGATCCGCTCCAGCCAACGCACTGACGATTGCATTAAGCTGCATGCTGACCTGATTGATCGGCATAGAGAAGTTCTTATTAAAGGTAAGGAAGGAAGCCAGCGCACCGACCGTAAAACCGACGATACCATTCAACGCCATGGCACCGCCGATGATCGCACAGAGTACATAGGAGGTGTTGCCGAGCTGTGCATTGATCGGGCCGAGGATTGCGGAGTAAGCATTGGCCTTATACGCGGATTCATAGAGATCCTCGTTCAGCTTACGGAAGGTTTCACGGCACTGCTCTTCATGATTAAATACCTTCACGACCTTCTCACCGGACATCGTCTCCTCGATGAAGCCGTTCATCGCACCGAGATGATGTTGCTGTGCGACGAAGTTTTTACCGGAAATTTTCGTTGCCTTGCCGGACAGGAAAAGCATGAGGCAAACCATCGCGATGGACATGACGGTCAGCGGTATGTTCAGCATGAGCATCGAAACGAAAATCGATACGACGGTGATCGCTGAGTTCAGAAGCTGTGGCAGCGACTGGGACAGCATCTGCCGTAGTGTATCAATATCATTTGTATAGACCGACATGATATCGCCGCGTGCGTTCTGATCAAAATACTGGATTGGCAGGGTCTCCATGTGCTTGAACAGCTGAAGGCGTAGCTTCGCCAGCGTTCCCTGGGTCACATAGGTCATGACCACGGCCTGTACGAAGCTTGCCGCGATACCGATGAGATAAAAGATCGCAACGCGGGACATCGCACCAAGAAGCGCCGTGAAATCCGGCGTCTGACCAGCATCCGCTGCTTCCTTCAGCGGTGTAATGTAGGCATCAATCAGGGTTTTCGTAAACAGCGTGCCCTGTACATTTGCGATGACTGCTGTAAAAATGCAGATCACGACCAGCACCATCTGCCACGGATACATCTGAAAGGCATAGCCGACCGTCCGCTTCATGAGCTTTCCCGGATTTTTCACCTTTTCATGCGGCATACCACGTGGTCTTCTGCCACCCGGTCCTTTCACTTCCTTTACTTTTTCTTCAGCCATAACATTCCTCTATTTCATCAGATGACTTCCTTAGATTTACCTTCAGAAGTTTAACTTTTATAGCAATAGGTACTTAGCCATAAATACTGTAAACATTAAATCAAAATCGAAACGACAATCCCCACAGGGTGAAGCCTTCATCACTTCTTCTCATCGAAATCTGCATCGCCGGCACCGGCTTCGGTCTGTGACTTGTAGATCTCACTGTAGATCGCATTTGTCTCCAGAAGCTTTTCCGGTGAATCGAAGCCGCTGATGCGACCGTCATCCAGCACGAGTACGCGGTCACAATCGCAGATCGAGGAAATACGCTGTGAAATAATGAGCTTCGTCGTATCCGGTATTTCATTCTTAAAGGCTTCATGAATCTTCGCATCCGTCGCGGTATCGACGGCACTCGTCGAATCATCGAGGATCAGGATCTTCGGCTTCTTAAGAAGCGCACGCGCGATGCAAAGTCGCTGCTTCTGCCCGCCGGAGACGTTGGTACCACCCTGGGTGATCTCGGTGTTATAGCCATCCGGAAAGCGCTCGATAAACTCCGATGCACAGGCAAGCTGCGCCGCATGCTGACATTCCTCATCCGTCGCGTCCGGATCACCCCACCGGAGATTGTCGTAGATCGTACCGGTAAAGAGGACATTTTTCTGCAGCACGACAGAGACATTGTCACGGAGGGCCGTCATATCATAATCCCGCACATCGATCCCGCCGACCTTGACAGAACCGGCCGTCACATCATACAGCCGGCTGATGAGGTTCACGAGACTGGACTTCGCAGAGCCCGTCGCACCGATGATGCCGATCATCTCACCGGAATGAATATCGAGATTGATATCCTTAAGCACCGGCGTCTGTGACGCTCTGTTATAGGCAAAATCCACGCCCTCGAAGCGAATGCTTCCATCAGGCACTGCGGTCACAGGGTTTGCTGGATTCGTCAGATCTGATTTCTCATTGATGACAGCGGCGATTCGCTCTGCACTGGCCTCGGACATCGTAATCATGACGATGATCATGGACAGCATCATGAGACTCATGAGGATGTTCATGCAGTAGGTAAGAAGACTCATGAGCGCACCGGTCGTGAGGGTCCCGCCGACGATCATGTGGGCACCGATCCAGCTGATGAGGAGGATACAGGTATAGACGGTTCCCATCATCACCGGAGCGGTAAAATCGATCCGCAGCTCGGCCTGGACAAACATGAGATAGATGTTCGCGGCAGCCTTTTGGAATTTACTGATTTCATAATCTTCACGCACATACGCCTTTACGACTCGGATCGCGGTCACGTTCTCTTCTACGCTTTCATTCAGCGCATCATATTTCGTGAAAACCGAACGGAAGTAGCTGTTCGCACTTCGCATGATGAAGAACAGGATGATGCCGAGTATGATCACTGCCGTAAGATAAATGCTGGCGATCCTGGGGCTCAGCACGAAGCTCATGACCATGGCGACCACCATGGACATCGGGCCGCGGACACCCATGCGGAGGAGCATCATGTAGGCATTCTGGATATTCGTCACATCAGTCGTGAGTCTCGTCACAAGGCTGGACGGGGAAAACTTATCGATATTTGAGAAGGAAAAGGTCTGAATGTTATCATACATGGCCCAGCGGAGATTCTTCGCAAAGCCGGCACTGGCCTTCGCGCCGAAGAAGCCGCCGCCGATACCGAACGCAAGGCCGCACAGAGCGACGAAGATCATGCGGAGGCCGGAGCTATAGATGTAGCCCATATCATTGCCATAGATGCCCTTGTCGACGATGAGGCCCATCAGCACCGGGATGACCATCTCGCAGACAACCTCGTCCAGCATGCAGATTGGGGTCAGAATCGATGCCAGCTTATATTCCTTAACCTGTTTTAAAAGTGTTTTCAGCATCCATTCACCTCTTTTCATAAAAGTCTTAGATTAAATACAACTTTATGTCATGGATTGCAAGGAGTTTATAAAACTTTAACATCTTCAAGGTCATACGGGACATAGAGGTTTCCGTGGTAGTATTCCTTACCCTCCGCTGTATAGAGTTCCTTACGATGCTCTAGGTTTTTGTCTTCTGTATGGTAAAGAATCAGATTCTTTACGCCCAGCGATTCCGCAAGCTCCGCCGCATCCTTCACTGTCGAATGATGCTTCTCATATGGTGAGAAAATATCCCGTTCGCCATAGAGACAGAACGCTTCGTGAAGAAGCCACTCTGCGCCCTTTGCATACTGCTCTTCACATGGGTTATAAGGCTCATCGCCGCAGTCACAGAGCTTCTTCCCGGGCGCATATTCCACCATGAAGCCGAACTGCTTCGCCTTCGTCGACTGAATGTCAAAAGCTGTCGCCGGATGCCCAAGTACTTCGAAGTGATCGCCATCCTTCAGCTTCACAAGATGCAGACGGTCATCAATAAAGCGAGTGGATTTCTTCGGCAGAAGCTTATCGGCAAAATCGCGGAGCAGACCGATCACCTCTTCATGTCCATAAATATAGGCGTCGCCTTCATACTTATCCTTATTCATATATTGTGTGATCATTCGTATCATCCATATGATACCCATGATATGATCAAGATGCTTATGGGTAACAAAGATATGCTTCATGTCCTGCCACTTCATCCCGACCTTCTCAAGCTGTGAAAAGATCTGGTTGCCGCCGCCGGCATCTACAAGAAAATACTCTCCGTTCTCTGAAAGAACGAAGCAGGTGTTATAGCATTTTGTAACCAGGGCGTTGCCGGTTCCGAGTAAAGTCAATTTCATTTTTGTTCCTCCGATATATTGTTCGGCTATATTATAAACGGTGCTATCAATAAATGTAAACAAACCATTTATGGGCATAAAAAGAGTGCCGCACTACGATAGAAATCGTACGGCACTCTGTTTTTTTATCGCTCGAATTTGAAATACACCAGGATGCTTTTCTCGGCGCGGTGGACCCAGACGGCAGTGTCTTCGTCTTTTGCGTCTTCGAAGGTGATGAGTTGGTAGCGGCCGTATTCGTGGCCTTCGGTTTCTGTCTTGCCATGGGCTATGGCATCACCGAAGTCGCCTTTCTGGAAGCTGGTCACGGCGGTGAGGATTTGGTTAATGCCTGCTTCATCCTTCGTAAATGCGCTGCGTACGCCCTGTGACAGGTAAACCGGCTCTCCGTTCACATGATCATACAGTGAGGTACCGAAGCCCTTTTTCTTTACATCTTCCTTTACGGTAATAAAATCAGCCATCTTCTTTTCCTCCTGGTATTTATCCGTTTTGATTCTGACATCTTTCCGGAGGCATATCTGCGCTCTTATTATCAAAATCAATTTGTGCAATTTACATATTCTTTACCTAAAAGAACTCTCGGAAAATTAAGATCTTTTCCGAGAGTTCTTTAAAAAATTTCGCTTTAACCTCTGCCGTCTAGCAACGCACCGCTCAGCATGAAATTCGCTGCGGCCGCCTCCGCCTTCTGGTACGGGCTTGTTGCCTTTATGGCATCTTGGGTCGCCTGTTCTTTGGCCTCCTGCTGATTTTTATTGTAACGGATGGCTGTATTCGTTACGCCGCCGGAAGCATAGCGTCTGCCACATTCCGGGCAGGTCGCATAGTGGATCGTCACGGATGCACGGAGAAGGGTTGCATCGTTTCCGGCCGTCTTTGCCATCGCATTCTGAACGTGCTGATGCTCATGGGCTGTAACTGCAGCCACGCTCTGTGACGGATCAACATGACCCGGTGTTTTGAAGGAGACGTTCTCCTCATCAGAGCCATCCTGATATTTTCTCCCGGCACAAGTCGTACATTCGATGATTCCGGCATGCTTCAGGGCCTTCAGCTCAGTCGGATCGACCTCGTCCTGATGCCCGCTGAGTGCTGCAAGCTTCGCCTGATAGGGATTTGTGATCTTGTCGGTTGCACCGCGTACCGCCTGATTCGCGAAGTCATCTATGCTGCCTGCCTTCCCGGAAAACGCATCTCCATACGCGTTTTGCATCGACGCGATCATATCCGATCTTTCACGCGCGCCACCGGTAGCTATCCCTTCGGACGGCCTGTCATACGGATTTCTTATTCTGTTATAGTAAGAAATGCCGGTAACCATTGATGCCTCTCTGCCCTTTAGATACGGAAACAAACCGGCTGCCTGTCTCGACAACCCGGTTCGCTGCAAATCACTCAAGTCATTAAAAAAAAATGGAAAACTGCTTCTACTGCTCTCATTATAAATGCTTTTCCCATAATTGTACAGAAATCGAAATCGTTTTCCGAAAGTTTTCTTTGACCATTCTTCCTAAAATAAGGTTTGGTTAGTTATAACCCTTAGGCACGGAAAAGGCGTATAAATTTCTTGACATTTATGGATAGGACGTTTTATAATTCACACAACAAACAAAGGCGTTTTGGTCCAGCGACCAAAGCGCCTTTTTCTTTGTTGAAGAGAGGAGAAAGAGTATGAAATACGAAATGACCACCGTAATCTGGGTACTGATCGGTGCAGTACTCGTCTACTTCATGCAGGCCGGTTTCGCACTGTGCGAGGCAGGCCTCACGAGAGCCAAGAATACCGGTAACATCCTCATGAAGAACATGATGGACTTCTGTATCGGTACACCGTGCTACTGGCTCGTCGGTTTCGGACTGATGTTTGGCGGAACAGGACCGATCATCGGCCACCTGGACCCGATGATTCTCGGCAGTTACACAGAAGCAAACAGTGTCGTGCCGCAGACGATGCCGCTCATGGCTTACGTTATCTTCCAGACCGTGTTCTGCGCGACAGCCGCGACAATCGTATCCGGCTCCATGGCAGAACGGACGAACTTCAAGGCTTATTGTATCTACTCCGCAGTGATTTCCCTGTTCGTCTATCCGATCAGCGGGCACTGGATCTGGGGTGGCGGATGGCTGTCCACACTTGGCTTTCATGATTTTGCCGGTTCCACCTGCGTACACATGGTCGGCGGCCTCATCGCCTGCCTTGGTGCGTGGATGCTTGGTCCTCGTATCGGTAAGTATGGCAAGGATGGTAAGGCGCGCGCAATCCCCGGCCACAATATGACCGCGGTCGCACTCGGTGTCTTCATCCTCTGGTTCTGCTGGTTCGGCTTCAACGGTGCTTCTACCGTAGCGATGAATTCTGATGATGCCGCGGAAACCGCATCCCTTGTATTCGTAAACACAAACCTTGCCGCTGCCGTTGCTACCGTCGTCGCAATGATCTTCACCTGGATACGTTATGGTAAGCCCGATGTTTCGATGACATTCAATGCTTCCCTCGCCGGTCTTGTGGCCATCACGGCACCTTGTGACTGCGTATCACCGCTCGGCGCCTTTATCATCGGCGTCGTTTCCGGCTTCCTGGTTGTCTTCAGTGTCGAATTCTTCGATAATAAGGCAAAGATTGATGATCCGGTTGGTGCTGTATCCGTTCACATGGCAAATGGTATCTGGGGTACCATTGCAGTTGGTCTCTTCTCGACAGGTGCAGACGGCGTCGGAACCGGTCTCTTCTATGGCGGCGGCTTCCATCAGCTTGGTGTACAGATCCTCGGCTTCGCATCCGTAGCGATCTATGTCCTTGTGATCATGTTTATCGCCTTCAAGCTCATCGATAAATTCGTCGGTCTTCGTGTTCCGGCACAGGTTGAGATCGATGGCCTCGATATCCATGAGCATGGCCTCGCAAGCGCTTACTCCGGCTTCGCGATTTCCGATGTTACTGACCTTGGTGTAACTGCAAACGAAAACACCGATCTCGGTGAGGATGAATATACGAAGGCATCTCCTGCACAGGTTAACGCAGCCGTTAAGGTAGAAACTGCCCCGGCTGATGCGCTGGCTACCGGCATTTACAAGGTATGTATCATCTGCCGCATGTCTAAATTCGATGCACTGAAGAAGGCCCTGAACGAGCTCGGCGTAACCGGTATGACGATGTTTAACGTCATGGGCTCTGGTATCCAGAGGGGCTCCACCGAGATGTATCGTGGTACCGTCGTCGATAACACACTCATCCCGAAGGTTAAGGTCGAAGTTGTCGTATCCTCCATCCCGGTTGACGATGTCATCGAAACCGCGAAGAAGACCCTCTACACCGGCCACATCGGTGATGGCAAGATCTTCGTTTACAACGTTGCGAAGGTTGTCAAGGTTCGTACCGGCGAAGAGAACTTCCAGGCACTACAGGACGTCGAGTAATTCCAGCCCGGCAATTCAGAAGCGCCCCGCATAGACACACTTAAATGTCTCTACGCGGGGCGCTTCTCCGTCGCTATGCATCGACGTTTAGTTTGGATAAGAGGTTTAACGGGTTACATGAAATTCGAAGAAGTTGTTTACATTATTGAAGCAAACATCTTCGATGATTTCCTGAAGATTCTTTTCCGAGCCAAAATACTCGCCTCTCTCGCAGAGTGTTCCGAGATAGTTACAGAACACGCGGCGATAAAGTTCATGTCGCGGATAAGAGATGAAGGAACGGGAATCTGTCAGCATACCGACACTAAGACTCACCGGATAGAGGTTCGCACAAGCCTCGAACTGCCGCTCGATGCCGAACTGCTGATCATTGAACCACCATGGTGCGCCAAGCTGTACCTTTGATCTCGTATCATTGTCACAGAAGCCTGCTGCGAGCACGGCCCAGGTTTCAATCTTTGTACCATCCAGCGGATACAGAATCGTCTTCGGAAGCTCACCTGCAAGCGTCAGACGGTTCAGGAGCTCACCGACAGAGGTTACTGAGCACTGATCATCCGTACAGTCAAAACCGGTTGATTGTCCAACCTCCCTAACGCCCTTCGTATTCGCATCAAGATAGGTCCCGATGTGAAGCTGCATGACGTAGGCATTACGATGATAGATACGGCCCATCTCATAGAGGAACGCACTCTGGTACTGATCCACCTCATCCGCTGTCAGCGGCTCATTTGCACGTGCTTTCTTGAAGATTGTTTCAATCTCCTCTTCGGTGTAATCCGCCCAGGTGAAATGCGGGATGCCGTCATCGGAAACTGTCGTGCCCGTCGTCTCCTTGAAATACTGCAGTCTCTTTTCGAGCGCTTCGAGCATACTATGGAAATCAGTAATGCCTACACCAGACACATCCGATAGCTCATTTAGATAAGCATCAAAAGTAGGAAGCTCGAGGAACATCGCTTTATCCGGGCGAAACGCCGTGATAACGCGGACCTTCAGCGACGGATCTACCGCCAGCGCCTTATGGTAACGAAGATCATCGACCGGATCCTCTGTCGTCGAAACAAGCTTCACATTCGAGTGCTCCATGCACCAGCGGCGTGTCATATGCTTTTCATGGATCAGTGCTTTTGTCTTCTGATAGATTTCCTCCGCATTTTCTTCCGTCAGCGGTTCATCAATATCAAAATAGCGCTTCAATTCCAGGGCACACCAGATAAAGATCGGATTTCCCACCATCTTCGGAAGCACCTTCGCAAAAGCGAGATACTTTTCATGGAAATCGGTCTCTGTACCGGTGATATATTTCTCATCGATCCCGAAGGTCCGCATCGCGCGCCATTTATAATGATCGCCCTCAAGCCACATTTCGCCGAGATCCTCGAACTCCTTGTTCTCGACCATTGCCTTCGGGGAAATATGGCAATGATAGTCGATGATGGGCATATGTTCTGCATATTTATGATAGAGCTCCCGCCCGGTTTCATTGGTCAGAAAAAGCTCTTCCGAAAATTTTGCATTAAGTTTCATGGATACTCCTTTTATTTGTTCCATGCCAATGCCTACACACATTAACGTGCCGGGAGATTTTCTTTTGCACAAAGTATGAGACATCGGGCATGCCTTTTATTTTCTAGTTAGAATCCGATCAGGGCACCACCATCTACCGGGATGCAGGAGCCGGAAATATACCGTGCTGCCTTCGAGCAGAGAAACGCCGCAGTCATACCGACATCCATCGGATCGCCGACCGTCTTCGCCGGGATACGGCCCATGATTTTTGCGAGTCTTGGCGGATCGTTATCCACAGCCTTATGGAACATCGGCGTATCGATCCAACCCGGTGCAATGGCGTTTACAGTAATGCCATATTCAGCGAGTTCCGCGGTTAATGTATGAATCATGCCGAGGAAGCCTGCCTTTGCCGTCGAATAGCCTGCTACCATCGGCTGCCCGATATAGGAGGTCATGGACGCCTGGAAAATCACGCGGCCGAATTTCTGATCCTTCATATACGGCACAACTGCCTTTGTCATCGCAAAGGAACCCACAAGATGGGTCTTCAGCACCATCTCATAGTCCTCCACCGTCATATCCCAGATAAATTTCTTGCAATGATTGCCGGCGTTGTTCACAAGGATGGTTACCTTGCCGAAATCCTTTACAACCTGGTCTACCAGCGCCTGTGCGTGATCCGTATCCGTGATATCATGCTGATAAAAGCGAACCGCATCTTTAAACTCCGCCAGCGTATCTTTGACATCCTCAGGGTTTGCACGGCTTACGACAGCAACCTTTGCGCCTGCCGATACCAGGCATCTCGTGATGGCAAGTCCGAGTCCCGTGGCGCCACCCGTCACGATTGCCACATCCCCATGCAGATCATACCAGCCCTGCATGGAAAAGTTCTTCATCTCTTCCTCTGTAAATGCAGCCATAATGCTTCCTTTCCTCTGTTTCATCTATCGATTTCATGTCCGCGATATTTCATCTTATAAATCGCCTCGGTGACAAGAACTACCATTATTTCGTTATTATTCTTTCTTCATGCCTCACAGCGCTTTTTGCGGTAGACATCCTTATCCTGATACTTGTACGGGATATAAAATTCCTTATGCCCGAGTGCTTCGGACTTCGTCATTTCTCCGCCGGCGATTGCTGCGACATACCGGGCAAGCTCCTCGGTCATCTCATCCTGGCTTTTCGTTCCAAAAAGAATCGGACTGGCATCAAATTCCATATCCTCTGACATATTCCGGTAGGTATCGTGATTTCCCGTGATCTTTACGCAGGGACCGACTGCACTGCCGACGACACTGCCCCGTCCCGTCACTAAGAACACAAGATGTGCCCCGCAGCTGACGAGATCCATGAGGCCTTCATTGTCATTCGGATTTGTGATGCCAAACTGCATCCAGTACGGATCCGGTGTAGAATCAAGAAGCCAAAGTCCCGTCTTCTCCGGCGCCTCTGCAATCTTCAAAACGCCCTGAATCGGCCTCGAACCGCTCTTCACGAGCGCTCCCATCGATTTCTCCTCGATGGTCGTCAGTCCGCCGGCGAAGTTACCCGGGCTTATGGAGTACTGTCGTACAGAACGACAGTAGTCCAGGGCTTTATCATAGGTGTCGCCGATTTCCTTTTTCGCCTCCGGATCTGCACCTCTTTCAACCAGCATATCTCGAAGACCGATCGCTTCCACGATTTCTTCAAAGATGGCTGTCCCGCCAAGATCAGTTAGTTTGTCAAAAAACCGTCCGACGAGCGCATTGCCGGCAAGTCCAGACGTATAGTCGGATCCGCCGCATTCTGCACCAATCACGAGATCTGAAAGCTTCATCGGCACACGCGGCGTTTCCTTCAGCTTCTTCAAAGCCCACTGTACGAAGGCAAGTCCCTTCTCCATCGCACTGCGGGTACCACCCTCCTTCTGGATAAACATCCATTGGGAGAGCTTTCCCTCCTTCGTCGCAATATCGGCAAGCCATTCAGGCTGTATGTACTCACAGCCAAGGCCTACACTAAGTACGGCGCCGACATTCGGATGACGAATCAGACTGATCAGCAGGTTTACAGCATACTGATTATCGGTACATCCGTCGAAGCCAACCAGCTCGACATCCGGATCATCGGAGCGATCCACGATCTGCCTCGCAACAAACTCAGCACATTTCACCGTATAAACCACAAGTACCCTGTTCCGGATGCCGGGTTTTCCATTTTTTCTCTTATAGCCTTGAAAGGTTATTTCATCTAGTTTCATGTGCTTTTCCTTTACTGATATTTCGTATCAAGCGGTGCGCCTGTCACCGGATCAAGATGACTGGAACGTTCATCATAGTTTGAGCGCATCGCGTTGAGATGCACCCATGTTCCGGCTTTGATATCCTTCGTGGCAGAACCAATCACGATACCATATTTGATGACACTTGCTCCATTTTGAATATCCGAGACCGCAATTTTATGTCCCTTCGGGATTGGATCAAGCGCTGTGATTTCTTTCACCTCTGTATCGCCGATCACCGGTATCGTCATCCCGGCCGGTATCTCCTCCAGTGCTGTCGCGACATTATCGCGGATATTGACCTGAAAAACTCTTTCGTTCATAAAACTATCCTCTCCATCTCATCGCAGCAAAACAAAGGAACATAAGCACCGGCATGGTCAGAAATTATCTTCAACTTCATCAAAGCGCTTCACTTCATCAAAGAATATGATAGGTTGCGAAGGCCTCCGTCGATGACATACCGCCTTCGATGGCCTTACGGACAACCTTTTCACCAGATGCCTTGACGAGCGCTTTTTCGATGACCTCGTCCTTCACTTCCTTCGGGATCACCAGCACACCATCGATATCACCAAACAGGATATCCTGGTCATGGATCGTCACCTGTCCGATCTCAATCGGCACACGATACTTAAACACATATGTCCGGATTGAACTGTCCTGCGCCCAGGTTGCCTTGCAGAAAACCGGGAAATTCTGGGACATGATCTGTGGCGTATCACGGACATACCCATCGAGGATCGCACCCACTGCGCCTCTTGCCTTTGCCGTCGCAGTCAGAAGCTCACCCCAGAGTGCTGAATTATGTGCGCCTGTCGCAACATAAATCTCATTCTTTTGTAACTGGTCCAATGCCTCTGTCATGTACCCGAATGGCTTATCCGGTGCACCATAGACATCATTTTCAAGAACAGTGCAGGCGTAGCCCGCAACCTTTAACCGATTATCCGGTACAGACCGGTCAATGAAGGCTTCCGCCGGAATCATTGACTCCAGAGGTCTGATCTCAGCCGGCAGGAACTGGTGGCTGTAGCCCATTTGGTCCAGGATATCTCCAACCACCGGTGTGTACAGCTTTTCCTTCATGAGGCTGAACATCTCATCATCATCTTTCCATTGCTTTTCCATGTTATGCTCCATTCTGCTGCACGCATCGCAGCAAGTAAAAACTTCTTATGAAAGCAGGCTGTATCATGGTGAATACAGCCTGTGTCAATTCTCAATCATTTAGCCGTACATCATATTCGGAAGCCACATGAAGCTCTGCGGGAAGTACGTAAGAATTAAGAGTGCAACGGTCATCGTGATATAGAACGGAATCATTGCCTTCGACAGCTTCTCGATTCGTATGCCTGAAATCGCCGAGCCGATAAACAGCGTGGAGCCAACCGGCGGTGTCAGAAGACCGATACCGAGATTCAGTACCATGACGATACCAAGTTGAATCGGTGAAAGGCCGAGCGACATCCAGATCGGAAGGATGACCGGTGTAAGCATTAGAATGAGGCAGGCCATCTCGATGAGGCAACCGAGGATCAGCATGAGAATGTTAAGAAGAATCAGAATCACGATCTTGTTATCCGTGATGCTGAAGAGAAGCTTCGTCACCTGCTCCGGAACCTTAAGATAGGTCAGGAGATACGTGAAGGAACCGGAAACGCCGATGAGGATCAGAACCTTACCAAGTGTCATGGTAACGTTGTTGAAGATGGTCGGGATGTCCTTGAACTTGAAGCCCTTGTAGATAAAGAGGCCGACGATCATGGACCAGATGACGGCTACCGCTGCGGATTCTGTCGTCGTGAAGACACCGGCAATGACGCCGACTACGACGATAAGAACGGCCATAAGGCCCCAGATGGCTGCCAGGAAGGAACGTCCACAGCGGCCGGCGTTAAACTTACCGGTTACCGGAATGTTGTTCTTCTTGGAGTAATAGTAGGAGTAAATCATCAGTACGATGGAGAGTACGGCGCCGGGAACATAACCGGCTACGAAAAGCTGTCCGATCGATACCGTGGTGACACCGGCAGCAGCCAGTGTGTAAATAACCATGTTCTGGGATGGCGGAACGAGGATACCTTCTACAGAAGAAGCCATCGTAAGACAGGTAGAGAACGGACGGTCATAGCCCTGGTCCTCCATCATCTTGATCTCGATTGGTCCGAGGGATGCACAGTCGGCACTCGAAGAACCAGAGATGCCGCCGAAGAAGAAGGATGCGACGACATTTACCATGGCAGCACCGCCACGTACCCAGCCGACGAGTTCCTTTGAGAAATCAATCAGACGATCTGTCACACCGCCTGCGCTCATCAGTTCACCCATCGTGATAAAGAAAGGAACCGACAAAAGCGTATAGGAATTAAGATTCGAAACAAATTTCAGTGCCATCTGCATCGGATTGATGCCGAGATAGAAGAAATCGAGAAGTGATGCGATACCAATCGCATAGACAATCGGCACTCTGAGAAATACAAGCGCCAGAAAAACCACCAGAAGGATTAATGTTGCAATTGCTGTCTGACTCATCGCTGATCAAGCCTCCTTACCCACTGCGATACAAGGCCGAAAAGATACAAAACACCCGTCACCGGTAGGGATGCATACATCCACTTATACGGAATATTGATGCCGGCCATGGAGTTCGTTCTGGCTGCCTTCATCAGCTGCCATCCATAGATAATCATGAACACAGCAAAGATGAGCACGCAGATTGTCGCAAGGATATCTGTCAGAAGGATGCCCTTCTTTCCCATCTTTTCATCAAACATCGTAACCTTCAGATGTTCGTCGGTGCGAAGTACAAGTGCCGATCCCAGGATACTCATCCATGTGAGAAGGAACAGAGAAAGTGGTTCGCCCCACATCGGTGAATGATGAAATACATATCTTCCAAGGAAGATGTAGAAAACAATCAGGATCAGTGCACCGAGAAGTGCCGCGCAAAGATATTTCAGTGCGGTAAATATCACGTTATCGATGGGATCCCAGAATTTTTTGATTTTTTCCAGTGTCATGTCCAAAACCTCTTATCCCTTATTTCAAAAAATAACGGGAGCTGCAATTAACTTACAGCTCCCATTGCAGACATTGATCGATTGAATATTTCAGCGGAAGGATGCCTGCTGTAGACATTACCGATCAATATTCTTCAACTCCTATATAGTCTTTTGCTTAATAGGACCCGGAGCCAAGCTTCTTGATCATCTCCTGATCATCTGCATCGTAGGTTGCATATACGCTCTGTACAGCTTCCTGCCACTTATCGATATCAGCAACCTCAAGCTTCGTAGCACCCTTCTCTGCGAAGGAATCAAATGCAGCCTGCTCCTGCTTCTGGTTGTACTCGTAGCAAGCCTTAGATGCTGCAGCAGATGCTTCCTGCATCCAGCCCTTCTGCTCATCGGTAAGAGAGTTCCACTTATCCTTGTTCATGAGGATAACACCACAGCCGAAGGTGTGTGCATCTGTAATGAAGTAAGGAGCAACTTCATTGAAGGAGTTGGAAAGGTATGATGTAACACCGTTCTCAGCACCATCAACGACACCGGACTGAAGAGATGTATAAAGCTCTGAGTAAGCAATCGGTGTTGCAGAAGAACCAAGTGCCTTCATCGTATTAACCATGAGGTCGGTCTCCGGTACACGGATCTTAAGTCCCTTCATCATATCAAGTGTTACGGATTCAGGGCTGCCCAGCTTCTTATAGGTATCCTCTGTGATAAACATGGATCTCGGACCTTCTGTCAGCCAGCCGAGTGCTACATAACCGCAATCATCCTTGTCAACGGACTCCAGAAGCTCTTTACCAAGATCAGACTCAGCCATAGCCTCAAACTGATCCATGTCCTTAAAGAGGTATGGAAGGCCGGTAAGACCGATTGTCGGTGCGCCATAGTTCGGAAGAGAAGAAGCATTACCACGGAAGATATCGAGTGTGCCCATCTGGATGCCCTGCATCGAGGTCTTCTCATCGCCGAGAGTTCCATTCTCATAAAGATCGATTGTGATCTGTCCGTTTGAAACTTCCTTGATCTTCTCAGCAAATGCCTTTGCACCTACGGTTGCACCGTACTCATCGCCATTTACCTCAGACCACTTAAGAACGATCGCATCGCCTGCAGGTGCTGCCGCAGCTTCTGTTGCTGCTGCTGTCGTCTCTGCCTGAGCCTTCGTCTCAGCCGGTGCAGCCGGTGCTGCTGTCGTAGCTGTACTGCTACCGGACGAACCGCCACAGGCTGCCAGTGACATCGCCATAAGGCCAGCCATCGTTAATGCAACTACTCTTTTTTTCATGATTCCTCCTTTTCATACACCGCTGTGTATGAGATGAAATTTCAAGCAAAAACGTTTTTTATTTCAAACCTTTTTCACGAACAGTTACTGCTTACGCAGCAAGCTAAAACGTTTTTGTTACTTGCTGGTATCACGTTACCATGTTTTTGGGAGTATGTCAATTATTTCCAGCGTTTTTAGTTTGTTTAGTTCATTTTATTGTGCAATATGCTGTATGAACGACAGGAATTTCTATCATAATCACGAAATGAAATATATTTTTTAGCTTTTATGGATATTTTTTAATCTTATTGTTATAATGCACTAAAACGTTTTATTTTGTAACGTAGTGATAAGCTCCGCGGTAATGTGAAAACCGACATTTCTGATTTACTCATTCCGCAAGCTAATATGAATTGCATGGAGGAAAATTCGTATTATGATCATCCAGAAATTTGAAAGCTGGTGGGTAGAACGAGGCAAATGTCTCTTTGATAAAAAGCGTCAGGGTGGCGCCAAGATGGGCTGGGATGTTCTGGTCATCAAGCTGACGACCGATACCGGCATCGAAGGTATCGCAACCTGTATGGCCGCAAGATCCGGTGCAGTGTCTGAATCCTATCTTAATGAAACGGTTGCGCCGGTGGTACTTGGACGTGATCCGCATGACCGGGAAGCCATCTTCCAGGAGCTTTGGGTCATTGACCGGCATGAAGCCTTTTTCCCTGTTTTTCTGCCGGGTCCTGTCGATGTCGCGCTTTGGGATATTTGTGCAAAGGAGGCTTCTCTTCCTCTTTATAAGTACATCGGTGCTTATCGGGATTCTCTTCCGGTATATGCGAGCTCGAATTTCCTGCCGGCAGTCGATGATTATGTAAAGGAAGCGCTCTACTATAAAGAGCGCGGAATAAAAGGTTACAAGATGCATCCGGGTGGACCGGTAGAATTTGATATGGCCGTTCACCAGGCGGTACGGGACGCTGTCGGACCCGACTATGCCCTGATGACCGATCCGGTTGGTGACTATACGATCGATGAGGCAGTACGTGTCGGCCGTCAGCTTGAGCGGCTTAACTTCGAATGGTTTGAAGAGCCCTTCCGTGATTTTGAGCTTTATAAATACACGGAGCTCTGTCGCACGCTGGATATTCCGATCGCCGCTACCGAAACCACCCGTGGCTGTCACTGGGGTGTCGCACAGGTAATCGCACAGCATGCCGCCGACATCGTCCGGGCAGATGTTTCCTGGAAGGATGGCGTGACGGGTACGCTAAAGATTGCACATCTTGCCGAGGCCTTCGGCCTCAATGTCGAGATCCATACGACGACGATGAACTATATGGATGTAGCAAATCTTCATGTGAGCTGTGCCATCAAGAACTGCAAATACTTTGAATACTTCGTACCTGAGGATAATTATCGTCTGCCGATGAAGGGTGATCTTCCGATCGACGAATACGGCATCATCCATGTGCCGGATAAGCCAGGTGTAGGTGTCGAGTTGGATTGGGATCTGATCAAGTCTGCTTGTCACAACTACATTTGTCAGGAATATAAAGGCTGACAGAATGGGCAGGGTATGTTTAACCCTGCCTTCGTTACGTAACTTTCTATAACTTTTATCTTTTTTTGAAGAAATTCCTATTTAGAGGAGGCAATAAAATGGGTGAATTATTAGGCTATGCCGGCATCGTAACCGGCGGTTCCAGCGGCATCGGTCTCGATGTGGCAAATCAGCTTGCACTTGCCGGTGCGACTGTTTATATCATTTCAAGAACCGGTAAAGTAAAGGAAGGTCTGCCGGACAGCGAACCGGGTACCATCCACATCAAGGGTGATATCAGCAACCAGGCGGAAATGAAGAAAATCATCGAAGAGCTTGCGGAAAAGCACGACGGCCATCTCGATTTTCTGGTAAATAACGCCGGCGCAACTTATAAGGCACGCGCAGAAGAGGTTCCGGAGGAAGCCTTTGACCATGTGCTCGATACAAATGTGAAATATGCTTTTATGATGTCGCAGGCGGCTTATCCATATCTTAAAAAGAGTCCTCATAAAGGCAGAATCATTAATATCTCCAGTATGAGCGCGCATCTCGGCTTCTCTTTGGTTGTTCCTTATTGCATTTCGAAATCAGCAGTTCTTGGTCTCACAAGAGGTCTCGCCATCGAATGGGCAAATGATAACATCTGTGTGAACTCCATCGCACCGGGCTGGTTCCATTCGAAGATGCTTGATGAAGTGATGGATGAGAAGCGCCGCGGGCAGATTCTCAATCGTATTCCGGTGCATGATTTCGGCGATACGAAGGATCTCGGCGCACTGGCGGCTTTTCTCATCGGTCCGCACGGTTCCTACATCAACGGGCAGGATTACGCCGTGGACGGTGGCGCACTGGCTTACGGGTATTAATCAATTTAGCATGATGCCGTTATAGCTGCCGTCTTCGTACATGATGAGATTGCTCTTCAGTACGACTTCGGAGCCCACATAGATGGTCTGTTTTTTCGGTGTCTTACCGGCCATGAAATAATCTGCAAGTGCCTGCAGTCCGAGATAGCTCTGTGCATACGGATTTTTCTGGATAACATAGGTGAGTGTTCCGGCCTCGATGCGTCTCGTGGTTTCCTCCGAAATATCAGACCCAACTGCGATCATGTTTCCTGCCTTGCCGCTTTCTTCCAGAGCCCGCCCGATCAGGATCGTACCCTGTGAATGTACTGCCGCGCAGGCTGCTACATCCTGGCGAGATATCTCCCGTAGAATATGAAGATAATTTGACTCATCGATCGTCCAGGAATAATCCTTATACACGAGGTTCGGGATATTGTTCTCCTCGAGATACGCGTCAAAGCCACGAACTACGCGGGAATGCGCCAGATATTTCGGATTACCGGCACAGAGGAAAATGCTTCCATATGGTTCTATCCGGCTCGTAATGAGCTCTGCCATGGTTCTGCCGATAATCTCATAGGATGGCTCTACAGAGGTAAGTCTCTTCCTGTTCGGCTCCACAGAGGAAATAAACACAACCTTGATGTCCTGCTCCTCGATGAGTCGCCAGTCCTCCTCCGTCAGGACATTCTCATGTCCGACGGTCAGAAGTCCGTTGATTTCATGGGCATGCAGCAGCTTGGACAGCTTGTCCTCGGTTTCGCGCGCAGTGGAGTCATTGTAAGGAAATTCCAAAAATTCAAGGCCTGCGATATCCTGGTCAATATAGCCGCGGATACCCTTCCAGATTGGCGGATAATAGTAGCGGTTATTGTCCATGACATCCGGCACGAGAATCGCGATGCATCCGGATTTCCGTTTCAGCGTAGACGCTATGACGTTCGGATGATAGCCGAGTTCTTCCGCAACCCGTTTTATTTCCTTCCTTGTTTCCTCACTTACCCCGCGTTTTCCATTGAGCGCAAGGTGTACCGAGCTAATGCTGACGCCCGCTTTTTCTGCGACGTCGCGGATGGTTATTTTTCTACTCACGATAGCACTTCCTCTTTTTAGATACTGCTATCATAACGTAAAATTTTAAAAATGGGGCACTTCGATGAAAAGAAAAAAGATTTTATGCTTTGGAGACTCTAACACCTATGGCGTCATCCCGGAGAAGGAGGCCTCTCCTTATCCCTCCGACCGCTACGATGAGAATACCCGTTGGCCTTGTGTCATGCAAAAGACGCTCGGCATCGATCAGTGGGATATCATCGAAGAGGGGCTCGGCGGACGGACAACCATGTACAAAGTACCAGGTGAAGATTATCGTCTGTCAGACGCCTATCTTCTGCCCTGTCTTTTAAGCCATCGTCCTTTAGATTATGTCGTTCTGATGGTTGGTATCAATGATATCCAGCCGAAGATGCATCCTGATGGATTCGATCACTATGATATGAAGGACGGCATCAAAAAGCTGATTCATATCATAAAAGGCGCCCCGGAAACTGGTGCCGGTTATGTGCCGCCTAAAATCCTGCTTGTATGCCCGACCTTCATGAAGGAAACGCCTTACCGGAGGGATGTTTTCGATAAATATGGACGTGAAGCCGGCATCGCCTGGTCGCAGAAATTTCCTGCAGAATACCACGAAGTTGCAGAAGCCGAGCACATCGCGTTTCTCGATGGCAATGATTATGCAGAGGCTTCGATCTTTGATGGCATCCACCTGACACCGGACTCCCATATCCGGCTTGGAAGGGCTATCGCTGGAAAAATTCGGTCGATGGAAGCCGCCGAAGCTGCGGCACCGCAAGACTCGCAGAAAGCCTCCTTGAAGCAGGACATTGAAATGTAAAAAACTATTTTTTGAGTCTCTCCGCTTCCTTCACGATATCACCGACGCCGTCGAGCACCTCCGTCGGCCTGTAGCCATATTCATCGAGGGTTTCCTTCGTCGAGATACCGGACAACACAAGTACGGTCGACATGCCGGATTCGAGACCGGAAATCACATCGGTATCCATGCGGTCGCCGATCATGACTGCCTCTGCGGAATGACAGTTCAGCAGCTTAAGGCCGGTCCGCATCATGAGTGGATTTGGTTTGCCGCAGAAATAGGCCCTCTTGCCGGTTGCCATCTCGATCGGTGCCGTCAGTGCGCGACAGGCCGGTGCGATACCATTTTCGATCGGACCGGAAACATCAGAGTTTGCGCCGATGAGCTTCGCGCCTTTAAGCACGAGATTCGTTGCGGTCGTCAGCGTATCGAGCGAATAAGACTTTCCTTCACCGACAACCACATAGTCCGGATTCACGTCATTCATCGTAATGCCTACATCATACAAAGCATTTAAGAGTCCTGCTTCACCGATGACATATGCACTGCAACCCGGCGCCTGCTCCTTCAGGAACTGCGCTGTCGCAAGCGCACTCGTATAGAAGTGCTCCGGCGGTACATCCAGTCCCATTCTCTCGAGCTTCTGGTGAAGCTCCATCGGCGTGCTGCCGCTGTTGTTCGTGAGAAACAGATAGCCCTTCTTGTTCTTCTGCATCCACTCGACGAACTCCCGAACACCCGGCAGAATCTGATTGCCATGATAGATGACACCGTCCATATCGCTGATGAAGCCCTTTATCTTGTTAAAATCAATCATGTATAATCTCCTTATCAAATGAAAACACTTAGCTACTATACAGGTTCAATGTAAAGTTCCTGTCAGCTTTTCAGCAAAATCTCCACAAATATAAACTGCTATGGAAAATAACTTGAACACCTAAAATTTACATCAAACCTGATGATTTGTCACCATGAGGAAGCATTATACAGATAAATGTGTTTTTCCTGTGAAATACAGTCATAATTAAATAACGAATCTATACCATATCGGGTATAAACATACTGGAGTTTCTGGAAAATATACCCGATAAGGTATAGTATGAATCACAGAACAATCCATGTTTTGTGATTCGCATGAAAGGTTTATATGGGCACTGAGATTATATTATCAGAGAAATTTGATCTAGAGAAAACTGCCGAAAGCGGTCAATGCTTCCGCTGGCGGCGATGTGATGGGGCTGACACTGCATATCAGATCACTGCGTTTGGCAAATCTGTTGTAATATCTGTAAATAATGATCAGAAGATACTACATCTCAACTGCAGTGAGGAAGATGCAGAGAAAATATGGCGTCCCTATTTTGATCTTGATACAGATTATACAGCGATTCGGAACACTGTAGCTTCGTCTGATTCATCCGGTGCTTACCTTCGTGCTGCAATGGATTATGGGGATGGCATCCATATCATCCGGCAGGACTTCTTTGAATGTCTCGTAACATTCATCATCTCACAAAGAAAGAATATCCCGGCGATCACACAGTGTGTCGACAAGCTCTGCCGTGCAGCAGGGGCACCGATCATCGATACGCAATCCGTTTCTGCGACTCTGGCTGAACCTACTTTATATGTGCCACAAAAACGGTGACGCCGATTGTTCCTTCGCGAAAGCGGGGCTTGGCAGTTGCAGTCTCGGCTATCGTGTGCCTTATATTTTCGCTGCAGCGGAATGGATGCTCAGGCATCCGGATTTTGTCAAAGAATCGGAAACCATGACCGATGATGAGGTCAGAGATGCCCTCATGGAGATCAAAGGTGTAGGCATTAAGGTGGCATCCTGTGTGATGCTTTTCGGACTCCAACGGATGAATGCGTTCCCGGTTGATGTATGGGTGAACCGTGCGATAAAAAAGGCCTTCCGCGATGAGTCCGAGATCATGAATTACAGCCCGAACGCCGGCCTCATCCAGCAGTATATCTTCTTTTATGAAAAGAACCATCCGAATCGATGAGCTTTTTAAACAATCAGAAAAGCTATCAGTGATCAGAGTAGTGATTTCCACAAGCGATTACCGTAACCAGATTTTCTGTTACTTTGAAAATAAGCCTGTTCTTTTTGTCAATTCTAACGCTTGCATATCCCGATAGATCACCTTTCAGCATCTCTGGCTTTCCTTCTGTACATTGATAACCGTTACGCATGATGTCTTTTAGGAGACTATTCACCCTTCTAAGTTTAGCCTTTTCGTTTTGCTGAAGTTCCACATACTCGGACCAAGCCTCAGACTGCCATTCCAGATTTCTCATGATTAGTCCTCGAACAGTTCATGTCGTTCGACATGTCCCCTCTTTACATCTTCAGCACGTCTCTTCAATTCAGCAGCTTCATAAGGGGTAAAACCATTTTCATCCAGCATCGAAAGAGTGATTCCCTGCTGTCTTACAGCCTGGCGCATCAAGGCAATAATGCATGAAGAAACTGAAAGACCAAGTCCATCACAGAGTTCTGTAAAGTCTTCTCTTGTTGGACGGTCGACACTGATTGTAAGATTGCTTCTTTCTTGTAGTGTGCTCATGTCAACACCTCCTTTGACTCCTGTTAAGCAAAGGTTAGCACATTTTAATGTGCATTTCAAGCGTATATAATGTGTATTTAATGTGAAAAAGTCTTTAGCAAATAACACGCTACAGAAATTATACTATTACTTTCTATTAGTATGCCTTCTAATGCTTCATTTTGCGAATATATAAAGCTACTTCTCCCACAACGGATGTTGTTCCGAGGATGATGATTTTATCGTCATACCTCTTCGCGAGTTCCAACGCGGATTTCAGGCTATCCATCCATTCTGCTTTTATTCCCTGGTCTTCCAGAATGTCCTTCTGCTTTATCGTAAAAACATAGTGCGGATTCTGTGAACGCGTCAGAATGATGTGCTTGGCGATTGGCTGCATGCACTGTGTGACACCGAGAAAATCCTTATCATCCGGGATGCCGATGATACATGTAATATCTTTTATATCAAGCGCTCGAAGCGTCTTTAGAACTTCTTCGGCGCTTGTTCTGTTGATACATGCATCCAAAAGCATAAACGGGTTCTGTGATAAAATTTCCATTCGTCCCGGCCAATGCAATGCCGCCAGGCTTTCCTGAAGAGTGGTTTTACGCAGCATTCCATCTTCATCATTTCCCTGTAGGAAACTTTCGCCTGGCTTTTCGACGACATCCTCACATAAAGCCACCGCCAGCGCACAATTCCTGGCCTGATGCTCTCCAAGAAGCGGAACCCGCAGATCCGGATACTCGTGCATATTTGTCACCACATCGAAAACCATGCCACTCTCTGTATATCGGATGTTACGCGCGGAAAAATCCCGTCCATAACATTTAAGCGGCACTCCATATTCCGTCGCGCGGGATTCGATCACCTGCATGACGCTATCCGCCTGCGGACCGGCATACACACATTTCTGTTCCCCGTTGATCACGTGTGCCTTATCCGACGCGATTTCCTCAAGCGTACTGCCGAGCTCCCGCGTATGTTCAAGAAAGATCGAGTTAATCACCGCATACTGATGTGGAATATTATTTACATCGTCGTACTGCGCACCCTTGCCACATTCGAACACATTAAATTCTGTTCTAGCTTTCTGGAAAAACTTAAGTCCTACTGCCGCTTGGATGCCCATCGGGCTAATGCACACATCCCGCGATAATCCCTCTTGGATTTCATCAAAGGAAGACTTTATCTCCTGCATGACCTTCACAAATTGTTCGTCAGAGATCTGAACCCCATCCACTTTAAATCGCTCGCAGAAATCCAAAATATGCGGACTCGTCATCAGTCCGACATGAAAATACGGTTCGAGGATCTTTGCAATCATATTCGTAACAGACCCCTTCCCTTTGCTGCCGGTCACGACGACACACGGGGTCTTAGAGAGTGAACGCAGATATCCCCGCGTCAGCTCCGGATGCCGTTTTTCCGCATCTTTGGCAGCATAATTCTGGTATGGTGCCGCCTTCAGATACGACGCATATACATACTCTTCCGCTTCCTGCTTCGTCATGACAGAAAATCTCCCCGTATCGTCTCCATGATGACACCGGCGACATTGACGCCGGTAGCCTGCTCCATGCCTTCGATACCAGGCATCACATTGATCTCGCAGAAATACGACTTATCCTCCCCGTACAGAAGGTCAATGCCGACAAAATCAAGTTTTGTCTGCTGGTAGATATCTTCCGCTGCTTTTGTGAAGGTGTCAGTGATTTCAAGAGGTCGCACCGATGCACCAAGCGCCACATTCGCGCGAAAATCACCCTCCGAATGCCTCTCCATCGCAGCGATGACCTTGCCGCGCACCGAGAAAAGCCGCATATCCCGTCCATAGCTTGTACTGATATATTCCTCGAACATCCATTCCTTTTCGGGAGCATACTTCTGAAGCGTTTCAGAAAACTCGTGTTTATCATGGATGAGATAAATTTCCGCGCCCATCGAGCTCTCAAGCCCCTTCATGACGAAAGGGACGCCGAGGTTTTCCGCCACAAATGTAAAACCATCCTTCGCTTTTGAATTGAAGCGAGCTTCATCATAGGCTTCGGATTCCGGCAGGTCTGCACTATGCTTCAAATCCATAGTGCTTCTAAAGGCATTGTGATTTGCAATGATCATTTTGCAGGAGAGAAATGCACCATCCGCGACAAAATGGTTCGGGATGATAAACGCATCCGACCGGATGTGCTGTACTTGCGTGAATTTGTTGATGTAGGCATTGAACGAAGAAATCGGATTATAGGCGCGTTCACACAGTGTGTTGATTTCATCCTTCAGCCGCCCGTATTTATAGCGATTGATACAGAAGTCCCGCGCTGCGAGCCGCTGTCCGGCATGACATAGTCCGTCTGTCGTGCTGTACACATCATGAATGCCGAGCATTTCGAGCTCCATATCTCGTGCAACCGCTTCTTCACGTAGTCGTCGGCAGGTGTAAGCCCCGCCCATATTGTCATATTTTTCGATCAGATATCCCTGTGGCTTCATTGATTAATCTCCATCCGATATTTCATTAGCTATCTTTTTTCATCGATACATTTCATTCATCACAAAAACTTTAGAGCAAGGTGCATCCAGGTCATACGAAGGTCGCGCCTCATAAAAACACAGAGCAGTCCTGAAATTCCATGGACTGCTCCGATCGATTCAAAATTTATCCGTTATATCTGCCGTATAAAAGAACATCCTTACGCTGTAGAAAAGGAATCGTGAGCGTGACATAGATGACCGATGTGATGAGCGCGGACAGCAGGCGGAACGCGAGTGCGCCGAAGACATAGGCGTAGGAGAAATAACCGTAGATCACGGAATCAAGATACATGACGACGGTGTTGATGATCGTCACGAGCAGCGAGCTCACAATCACGACCGCAGTGAGCTCCGCCTTCGTCATCGTATAATGCTTCTTCATCGCATACCACCCGACCGTGAGTCCGCGGACGCCAGCCGGGATGATCCAGAGGAGGGTCGTCGCGGTAAAACCGTACTGCAGGATCTGTGCGAGGAAGCTTCCGATGAGACCAATCTCAAGCCCGGCAACCGGTCCGAACAGCGCGGCGCCGATGATGATTGGAAGGCCCGAAAGCGTGATATTCATGTTCCAAAGACGAATCGTGAGATAGCACAGCACGACGTGCAGCGCGATAAAGAGTGCCTTCAGCACCGTTTCTCTGGTTGTTCCTTGGCTTGTTTTCGTGATGGTTTCCCTGGTTTTTCCCATAAAAAAAACTCCTTTCATGTGGACGGCGGATTGCCACATGTAAGGAGAATCCTATATGACCTTATATGTGACAGCGGGATGCGATCAATGTACAGCGCATTTCTGCTTCGTCCGGTGAACAACTCCCCGTCTCACCGGCACGTGACCCACATTGATCTACTCTGCCTAACTGAAGCTTTCGCCCCAGTTTTTACGTTTTTTGAAACAACTTCATGATAGCACACGAAGTGCCCTGTGCCAACCATCATTATGCATTGCAAATACGGCTGTTTTGATGTAAATTTTACATATTATACATAAAATCTTTACAATTAGTTTATATATTGACATCGAATAATCGGTTGTCTGTGCGCGGAGGGAAAATCCCTCCTCGTTTTTGACTCTGCAGGGATTTACCTGAAGGAGGCATTGGCAAAGGAAGATGTTCGAGCTGTGAAGATTTAGATTTACAGGTGGTTTTATGAAAGGCTTTACTAGAGACAGCTTCGCGAGATTTTTTATGAACGTGCGCTCGTTTAAGCTGTTCAAATCTGTCCGGGAGAAAGAAAAAATGGAAAACGAATTACAGGAAACGAAGGATACGTCATGCTTTATTAACCGTGAGCTTTCATGGCTTTCGTTTAATGAGCGTGTACTGAATGAGGCGGCGAACCCGCGGGTACCGCTCGCTGAGCGTCTGACCTTCGCGTCCATTTATCAGACTAACCTCGATGAATTTTTCATGGTGCGTGTCGGTACACTCATGACACAGATGGGGTCAAAGAACACCATCAAGGATAATAAGACCGGGATGACGAGCCGGGAGCAGGTGGACGCGATCCTCGCAAGGGCGAAGGAGCTCGAAAAGAAAAAGGCGCTCGTTTATGAGCAGCTGATCGGCGAGCTGCAGCCGCTCGGCATAAACATTATCAATTTCCAGAAGCTGTCCGCTGAGGAAGGTAAGGAGCTCGAGAAGTTTTTCGATGCGCATATCGCGCCATTCCTTAGCCCGATGATCATCGGCGAGCAGAATCCGTTCCCGTTCCTTAACAACAAGCAGCTCTATGCGATCGCGCTTCTGAAGACCCAGAAGGGCAAGAACCGGATCGGTGTCGTGGACTGCCAGAACTCGGCCGTGTTCAATCGTCTCATCGATATCCCGACGAGACCGGGCACGTTTATGCTATCCGAGGAGCTGATCCTCCACTTCATGTCGAAGCTTTTCCAGAAGTATACGATCGGCGAAAAGTCCGTCATCCGTGTGACGCGGAACGCCGACATCGATATCGATGATGTCTACGATGATGACGAGGATCTCGACTATCGTGACGAAATGGAGCATCTTATCAAGAAGAGAAGCCGTCTTGAGCCGGTGCGTGTCGAGCTAACCCGTCATATCAATGAAGCCGCGGTGCAGGAGCTTTCGAAATATCTTAAGATCGAGCGCTCGCATATTTTCAATGTTTCGACCCCGCTGGATCTCTCCTTTGTCTTTAAGTTGCAGGCCTATCTTCGTGGCAAGCCGGAGCTCTTTTATCAGAAGAGAAGTCCCAGAAACTCTGCGAATGTCAATGCTCGTGAGGAAATGATCCCGCAGATTGAGAAGAAGGATATTCTCCTCTCCTATCCGTTTGAGTCCGTGAAGCCGTTCGTACGACTTCTCCAGGAAGCTGCGGAGGATCCGGATGTCGTATCCATCAAGATGACGCTCTATCGTGTAGACTCCGAAAAGAGTAATATCGTGGATGCGCTGATTGACGCAGCAGAAAACGGTAAGGTCGTCATCGTGCTGGTTGAACTTCGTGCGCGTTTTGATGAAGAGAACAACATCGAGGTTTCGAAGCGTCTGCAGGATGCGGGCTGCCAGATTCTGTACGGCATCCGGCATTATAAGGTACATTCGAAGCTCTGTCTCATCACGAGAAAGACTCCGGATGGCGGCTTCAACTACATCACGCAGGTTGGTACCGGCAACTATAACGAGAAGACGACCCGTCTCTACACGGATTATTGCTTAATGACGGCAGACCAGTCGCTGGGTGCGGAGGCCGCGATGGTTTTCGATGCCCTGCAGAAAGCAGAGATGCGGGATGACTATCAAAGACTTCTCGTTGCACCGCGTTGCTTACAGAACAAGGTTCTCGATATGATGGATGAACAGATCGTGCTTGCGCACGAAGGAAAGGAAGCCTACATCGGTGCGAAGATCAACTCTCTCACCGATAAGGCAATCATCGACAAGCTGATCGAAGCGAGCCAGGCTGGTGTGAAGATCGAGCTCGTCGTCCGCGGTATCTGCTGTCTCCGCCCGGGTGTAAAGGGCAAGACCGACAACATTACGATCATCAGCATTGTCGGCCGGTTCCTCGAGCATTCGAGAATCTACATCTTCGGAAAGGGTGATACACAGAAACTGTATATCGCGTCTGCCGACTTCATGACGAGAAATACGACCCGCCGTGTCGAGATCGCCGCGCCAATCTACGATCCGGATGTGAAGAACCGCATCCTCTACATGTTTAATCTCATGCTCCAGGATGACGAAAAGGGCAAGGAGCTCCACGCTGACGGCATCTATTATAACCGCCATATCAACCAGACCCCGATCAACTCGCAGGAAGTCTTCTACGAGGACGCGTACAAGGCACTTGGGGAGAAATAACCTGACACCAGGGACGGTTCTCTCTGTCAGCTTGACTTAAAGTGGACGAAAGCATTTATACACACGAGATAAATTTGTGTGTATGAATGCTTTATTTTTTACGTATGACTTTAGTACAGCAATTTATTAGTGCGTAAGTGCTCTCCCTGCGGTATAATGAAAAATATGTTGATTCGTACAAATCTTAACATAAGGGGGAAAGCATTATGTTTTTCGGCACCTGGTGGTCTGTCGTACCGCCGATTCTCGCGATTGTTCTCGCACTGGTTACTAAGGAGGTTTACGTCTCACTGTTCTGCGGCGTACTGCTCGGCTCTGCGCTGATTGCAGGCTTTCATCCGTGGAACACGTTCACTGTCCTGGTGGAAACCATGGTAAACAGTGTAGACATGAAGATCATCATCTTTGATGTACTGCTTGGTATGCTGATCGCACTGATGGCACGAAGCGGTGGCTCTGCCGCCTATGGCCGCTGGGCTGCGACGAAGATCAAATCAAAGAAGCAGGCGGAAGCGACGACGGCGCTGCTCGGTGTTCTGATCTTTGTAGATGACTATTTTAACTGTCTGACCGTCGGCTCCGTCATGCGTCCGGTCACAGATAAGTACAAGGTATCCCGTGCGAAGCTTGCCTACATCATCGATGCGACAGCCGCACCTGTATGCATTCTTGCACCCATCTCCTCCTGGGCAGCTGCTGTAAACTCCTATGTACCGGCAGACAGCCCGGTCAGCGGCTTCCAGCTGTTTTTGAGCACGATTCCCTTTAATCTTTACGCGCTGCTCACCCTATTCATGGTGTTTTATACCTCACTCCGCGGCATCGATTTCGGCCTGATGGCCATCCATGAGAAGAATGCTGACAACGGGGATCTTTTCACGACGCATGATGATGTGCAGGACAGCTCCTCCGGCCCGTCAGAGAACGGCAACCCGCGCGGGACAGTGAAGGATCTGGTGCTTCCGGTCCTCGTCATGATCTTCGTCGCGATCGGCGCCATGATCTATACCGGTTATCTGTCCGGTGGAAGAAATGTCGTTGACTGTTTCGCAAACTGTGATGCAGAAACCTCGCTTATTTTCTCTATGCTGATTACGATTATTTTCATCGGCCTTCTTTACCTTCCGCGGAAGCTTGTGACCTTTAAGGAAATGATGGAAACCCTGCCGGAGGGCGGCAAGATGATGATGCCGGCGATTATGATTCTCATGTTTGCCTGGACCCTGAAGGGTGTCACGGACCAGCTCGGCATCAGTGATTTCGTAAACAACTCGCTCGATCTTCAGTCGACCGGTGCCGGACTCATCCCGGTCATCGTTTTCCTGATCGCGATCTTTATCGCCTTCTCAACCGGCACCTCATGGGGTACCTTCTCGATCCTCGTACCGATCGTCGTGCCGATGTTTAACCACATCGATACCACGATGATGATCATCTCAGTATCCGCCGTCCTCGCTGGCTCTGTCTGCGGCGACCACATCAGCCCGATCTCCGATACGACGATCATGTCCTCAGCCGGTGCACAGTGTAATCACATCAACCACGTCTCGACACAGATGCAGTACGCCATTCCGGTCATCGTCGTCAGTGCCGTCTGCTACATCATTTCCGGCTTCTCGAAGAGCTGGTGGCTTTCCCTTGCGATCGGCATCGTCCTTCTCATCTTCCTCTTGAACCAGATCAAGCGCTACACCGACCAGCACCCCGCCGCATGAAGCCAGAAAAAAGGCTGCCGCATTTCTGCGACAGCCTTTTTTAGTGCTCTTCTTCAAGTGTCTTCTTGTAACCGGCGAGGTTTGCCTTCTCTTCATCGGACATCTCCGGATATTTCGACTTGCAGGATTTCAATGTGTCGAGGATGACCTCACTCACTAAGTAACGGGTGTACCACTTCTGATCGGCCGGGATGATGTACCACGGCGCATGCTTCGTCGAGGTGTTTGTGATGATGTCATCATAGAGCTTCTGATAGTCATCCCAGCGCGCACGCTCGGACAGATCGGAGGCACTGAATTTCCAGTTCTTCTCCGGCATATCGATCCGCTCGAGGAAACGCTCCTTCTGCTTATCCTTCGAGAGATTCAGGAAGAACTTGACGACGCGGTAGCCGTTATCATACAGATACTCTTCGTAAGCGTTGATCTGTTGGTACCGCTCGCTGAAGAAAGCATTGGCATCCTTCTTGAGATTCCTCTCAGGCATCTTGTAGCCCTTCCAGAACTCGTGGAGACGCACGGTACCGACATCCTCATAGTAGCTCCGGTTAAAGATCGCTACTTCACCGCGGGCAGGTAGCACCTGATTAAAACGCCAGAGATAGTCATGCTTGAGCTCCGTCGCGGTAGGCTGCTTGAAGCTGTAGACATAGACACCAGCCGGGTTGAAGCCATTGATGACCCGCTTGATCGTCGAGTCTTTGCCGGCGGCATCCATCGCCTGGAACAGGAAAATCACACCTTCACGCCCGTCGGCGTAGAACTTATCATGGAGCTTCGCCATTTCCTCCAGGTTTTTATCAAACTTTGCGACGATTTCTTCCTTGGCAGGACCGTCCTTCTTGCTGTTTGTCGGATAATTCTTCAGTGAGAATTTACCACTTCCGTCGTAGCAATACGTTTCTGCTGCTTTACTCATTGGATTCTCCTTTTCTATATATACCTGCATATGCGTTTATATAATTGACATAGTGATACCGATTAGAAAATAACCGCCTCCGGGCTCTTCGAAAAACTGAAGAACGCTGCTGAACAATCTCTCATATAAAGCGGCACGAAGTCAGCGTCCGTCGAGCTATAGAGATAAGACAATGCCGGCTTCAGATCATCCATCCGCTCATTCTGATCGATCATGGCCTGCTTTGCTTCCTGCCGCTCATCCGCCACAAGCTTGCCGCGAAGCCGCAGCCAGGAGTTCTTTCCCATGCAGAAAATCTCGAACTTCGGATTCCTCCTGATCTGATCAAACACAGCCTTCTGCTTATTCGTATAAACGTAGATTCTACCTCCATAAAATGCTACTGCACTGAGGATTCTCGCACACGGCTGGTCGCCATCGACGGTACTAAGCGTAAAATACTTTGCGTTTCGCAGGTATTCATAAACATCCTTCTGCGTTTTCGCTGCGGCAACTGCGCCGGTATTCTGTGTTTGATTGATTGTATTTTCCATCATGAACCTCCGTTCTGCATTACACTCTTGTATTATAACGCTACCCTGTTCAAACAGAATAGGCATTTTTAATCCATCGTCACAAATAGCGGCAGCTTCCATTGCTGTAAAACCCTTGTGGAAGATACCGCTACTTTATGAAAATTCAAATCAATAGTTTATGTTTGGATTTATAACAGACCGACATATTTCGGGCGGCGCCGCGCACAGATGATGTTCGCTTCTCCTATCTTCTTCAGCGAAATCCGAAGCGGTACCACAACCGGATGAATGTGCATGTGCATAGCGAAGAATTTGGGAAACCTCCTCCGTAGATGTCGGGAACACCAACGCCTCCGCTTCTCCATGCAGCCGTCCGAGTGCGTCAGTCAAGTAGGCATCCGGAATCGCAGCACCTAAAAAAAGCCTTGCATCATCGGATATGATTTCCTTTAATTCTGGTCCATTAATGGCCATATTTTCCCTCCATTCCTTCCGAAAAAATTAAAAAAAAGGGAATCCTCCGACACCGGAAGATTCCCTTGAAAAATTACCGTTGTCAAGTTCATGAACTACTGCATAAATTTCTCGTAATGTGGATTCCTTATCATCCCTAAAATCCCGCTGCAGTATTCGCAAAACTGCAGCGAATTACAAATAGTACTGATGTGACCGCTCGTAGTTTGCGCGGATACCGTCGCAGCAGTCGTGGAAGCGCTTCTTATCATTCTCATCGAGCGGAAGCTCTACAACCTTCTCGACGCCGTATCTACCGACAACAGCAGGTACACCAGCGAAGACCCTCTCCTCACCATACGCACCCGCAAGATTCGTGCTGACCGGAACGATGAGCTTCTCATCATACTCTACGGCATGTACAAGACGGCAGGCTGTGAGTGCAATCGCATACTCTGTACAGAACTTGCCATTATAGGTCGTCCAGCCGCCCTCTCTTGCGCTCTTCTCCATCTCTGCCTGATCAAAACGGAACTTCTCATCGGTCTCGGCTGCCTTTGCAAGTGTCTGGCCGTTGAAGCTAGCCGCAGACCAGGCAGCGATCTGTGCATTGCCATGCTCACCGATCATGTATGCCTGGCAAGCCTTCGCATCGAGACCGGTCTGCTGCTGCAGACGAAGCTTCAGTCTCGCGGTATCAAGTCCTGTGCCGGTACCAAACACATGTCCTGCCGGAAGTCCCAAAATCTCTGAAAGATTCCAGGTGATCACATCGCACGGATTCGAAATGTTCACGACGATGCCATGGAAGCCAGAGGCCTTCAGCTTCTCAGCATAGGTATAAAGTGCATGCATGTTGAACTTTAGCTCATAGTTACGATCATGCGTACCCTTGAGGGCTAAGATATCACCGACTGCATTTACAATCACATCACGATCCGCCAGATCCTCGATTCCGCCAACCTTGATATCTATCCTATGCGGAAGAAACTCCATACAGTCCAGCACATCCTGCCGCTCCGCCTCTGCCTTTGCCCGATTCGACTCGAGATCATACAGCACGAAATCATCTGCATAGCCCTGCAGTGCCAATGATTGCAGCACATGTGCGCCTACATGTCCAAGACCAATGATACCAACCTTCCACTGACTCATCGTAACATCCTCCTCTAATCCAATGCTCACATCGAGCACAAAGCTCTTAAGAATCTCTTAGATTATACGCCTGTTTAAGAATAATCTTTATTCCACTTTTCTATATTAGAAATTCTCACCGACCGGTACGGTATGTACGTCATACGGCATCTTCTTATGGATGTCCTGGATGCGTGCAAGCGCGTCGTTCAGTGTTTCATCCTTCTTTGCAAAATGGAATCTGATCAGATGGTTCACCGGCTCTGCAAAGAAGCTTGAGCCCGGCACTGCACCGACACCGACCTTTTCGGCGAGGTCATAGCAGAACTGGAGGTCGCTCGTGTAGCCCCACTCGCTGATATCAACAAGTACATAGTAAGCACCTGCCGGACGGTTGATTGTGAGCCCTGCCGCCTCAAGTCCATCACAGAAAAGATCACGCTTATGTGTATAGGTTTTCAGCAGCTCATCGTAATAATCCTGTCCGAATTTAAGTCCGGTCACGACCGCCTCCTGAAGCGGATGTGCTGCACCGACGGTCAGGAAATCATGAACCTTTTTGATCCGATCCGTAATCTCTGGCGGAGCGATCGTATAGCCGAGACGCCAGCCAGTGATCGAATACGTCTTTGACAATGATCCGCACGAAATCGTCCGTTCCCGCATGCCGGGAAGTGATGCCATATAGACCATTTCATGGGGCTTATAGACAATATGCTCATACACCTCATCGGTCACGACATAGCCATCATACCGCTTTATGATGTCTGCGATGGTAAGGAGCTCCTCTCTTGTGAACACCTTGCCGCTCGGATTTGACGGATTGCAAAGAATCAAGGCCTTTGCACCATTCTTGAAGGCTTCCTCCAGCACATTCGGATCAAAGCTGAAGGTCGGCGGTACAAGCGGAATATAGATTGGCTCAGCGCCGGAAAGGATCGTATCTGCGCCATAGTTCTCATAGAACGGAGAGAAAATCGCAACCTTATCACCAGGATTTGCCACGGTCATCATGGCTGCCATCATTGCTTCTGTACCACCGCAGGTAATGACGATTTCACTGTTCGGATCAATCGGAAAACCCATATAATGTGATTGCTTTGCAGCCAGGGCTTCTCTTGTATCCTGCGCGCCCCAGGTAATGGAATACTGATTATAATCCTCGTCTGCGACTTCCTTCAAACGGTCAAGGATTGCCTTCGGCGGATCAAAATTCGGAAAGCCCTGCGACAGATTGACAGCGCCGTACTTCAAACATACACGCGTCATACGACGGATCACAGAATCGGTAAAATGTGCTGTTCTTTCGGATAAAGGTTTCATACTTGATGATTCTCCCCTCGCTTTAAGATTGATATCTGTCTCTTCTTCTCACTATGCTGCGATTCATTTCATCTCTCCGGTCTTCGCCGGGTCAGCTTCGTCAGATGGGAAACAGGAAACTGTCCGACACCCTGGGGTGCCGGACAGGCTTACTTCCAAATTATAATTCACTTCTTGTAGTCTGCAAGGAGATCTTCGTCCCAACCCTCGGCGATATAAAAGCCCTTGAATGTAGTATCATAGACATCCTGCGTACCCTGTGACTGATAAGCCTCTACAACCTTATCATAGGCTGCTACAAGCTTCGGATCGGACAGATCCTCTGTTCTTGCTGCGATCAGGTTCCAGTACTGCTGATCCGAAAGCACGTCATCCTTAAATACGATATCATCTGCACTGAGGCCAAAATCGAGAGCAAAGTTACCATTGATGACGCCGGCTGTAACATCCTCGAGGGTCGACGGAATGGTGTTTGCGGAAAGCTCCTCGATCTTGATCTGCTTCGTATAGCTTTCGATATCATCGAGCGTCGGATTAAAGTTTGCATCATCCTTCAGCTTGATGACACCACTCGATGCAAGAACCTTGAGTGCACGTCCTTCATTCGTCGGGTCGTTCGGAACTGCAACCGTATCGCCATCCTTCAGCTCGTCGAAGGAGCCAAGCTTCTTCGAATAGATATTGAGCGGTGTGATGAAGGTATTACCGATATTCTGGATCTTATACCCGTACTGGTCGATTTCTGACTGGAGGTAAATACGATGCTGGAAGCCATTTAGATCGATTTCACCACTGTTCAGTGCATTATTCGGTGTTACATAGTCGGAGAACTGTACAATTTCAAGATTGATGCCTTCATCCTTCAGAAGATCAACCGCCGGCTGCCACATTTCCTCATAGATGGAACCTGTCACGCCAAGTTTTAAGTCAATCGGATCCTTCGTGAAATCATAATCAGAAGTGCTTCCGGCTGTGTCTCCCGCTGCTGCAGTCGTATCTCCGGATGCCTCTGCTGCAGCAGCTGTCGTATCAGCTGCGGCTGCTGTCGTTGCCGTCTGGGTGGCTGCCGCTGTCGTGGAAGCTGAAGACCCGGAGGATCCACATCCTGCTAAAAATGAAGCTGAAATAGTAAGTGCAAGTGCGCCTGTAAATAGATTCTTTTTCATAATATTTTTCCCCTCTTTTCGTGATTGCTCCGGCAGAGCTTTGTCTTCGGTCTGTCTTTAGAAATCTGCCGGAAGCCGTCTCCAATATTTCAATTATTGCTTTTATTGTTTATATTGATGGCAGGCCTTTGTGCCTGATGGAAGCATTGACAGCCTCTAGCCTGATGAAAGCTTGGGCGGCCTGCCCTGTCTTTTAATGTGTGTTTCGTCTTGCGATCGAATCGCCAGTGATCTGGATCGCACTGACGACGATAATCAGGACAAATACGGTTGCCCAGGTAATATCCGTCATGTTACGGTCATGTCCATACCGTACGGCGAAATCTCCGAGTCCTCCGGCGCCGACAACACCTGCCATTGCAGTGAGTCCCAGGAGGCTGATGGCTGTGATCGTGGTCGCTCTTGCAAGCGGTCCGATGCTTTCCCGAAGATATACTCTCGTGATGATCTCCCATGGTCCTAAGCCCATGGACTGTGCCGCCTCGATGAGACCGTCATCCGTCTGCGCCAATGCTGACTGAACCTGCCGGATGAAGAATGGCACCGATCCGAATACCAGCGGTACGATTGCACCTCTTACATAAATTGCTGTTCCCATGATGAGACGGGAAAGCGGCATGAGCGCCGTCAGAAGAATGATGAAAGGGATCGATCGGAACAGGTTCGTCACTAGATCAATCGTCTTGAACACGCCCTTATTTTCGAGGATACCGCCCGGCTTCGTCACCGTGAGGATGATGCCGAGTGTCAGTCCGATCACAAATCCGATGCCACCGGCCCACACCTCCATGATGAAGGTATCGCGGATGGCCTCCAGGAAATCCGGCCATTTATTGATAAGATTTGGAAAAGTTGTACTAAGCCCTTGCATCCCGAATCACCTCCACCCCTACATTTTTGTCTCTTAAATACCGTATTGCTTCATCAATTTTTTGACTATCTCCATGGAAGATGACGACGGTTCCACCGATCGGTGCGCCGCCGACGATTTCGACATCGGCAAGCTCGATGTTCAGGTCGAGATCAAACTTTCTTGCCGTTGTCGTGATAAGCGGCTCAGAAACATCTCTTTGCACATAGGAAAGTCTTGCAAGCACCTCACCGGGTCCCGGTGTGATACCAGGTACGCCGTCCCGAAGCATATCCTCAACCTTCGAAAGGTTTGATGTCGTTTTGATAAATGCCTTTGTAAGCTCGTGCTGCGGATTCGCGAAAATGTTAAAGACATCGCCGCATTCCACAACTTCACCATGCTCCATGACTGCAACGCGGTTACAGATCTGCTTGATGACATCCATCTCATGGGTAATGACGACAATTGTGATTCCAAGCTCTTTATTCAGCTCCTTAAGAAGCTTCAGGATCTGCCCCGTCGTCTGAGGATCAAGAGCACTGGTTGCTTCATCGGAAAGGAGGATTTTCGGATCATTTGCCAGTGCTCTTGCGATGGCTACCCGCTGTTTCTGCCCACCGGATAGCTCGGAAGGGTAAGCATTTTCTTTATCACTGAGCTCTACCAGGGAGAGAAGCTTATGCACCTTTGCTGCAATCTGTTCCTTGCTAAGACCGCTGCCCTTCAAAGGAAATGCGACATTGCCAAAAACAGTTCTTGATGGCATCAGATTAAAGTGCTGGAAGATCATGCCGATCTTTTTCCGCTCGGCCCGAAGCTCCTTTTCCGGAAGCTTCGTAATATTCTTTCCATCGATGAAAACCTCACCGCTTGTCGGGCGCTCCAGAAGGTTGATACATCGAACCAGTGTGGATTTGCCTGCGCCAGAGAAACCGATGATGCCGAAAATCTCGCCATCCTTAATGTCAAGCGTGACATCCTTTACGGCATGTACATCCTTGTCCTTTCCATCGTTGAAGGTTTTTACGATATGCTTAAGCTCAATCAAATTTTCATCCTCCCGTTTGTGTCCGTCAGGTTTCTGACTTCCATGTCCGATATACTAGCACGTCAAAAAATAAATGAATAATCCGAAAGTTTTATGGCCTGTTATAGATTATGTTTATAGCTGAGCAGTCAAGCGAGGGGTCAGGATTAATCCTGCTCCCAATGCTTGGATGTAAACGTTCCAAGCAGTTGGGTCTAATGCTTGCATTTGCATGCAACTGCATGCTATATTTATTTTGAAAGGATGGTGAAATAAATGGCTAACACAACTGCGGTTTACGCACGTATTGATTCAGATTTAAAAGAAAATGCAGAAGGTATCCTTGCTAAACTTGGCATTACACCTACTAGTGCGATTCAAATGCTCTATAGTCAGATTGTCCTTCAAAACGGGATGCCCTTTGATATGCATCTTCCCGTCAATCATCCACTTGCAATTGATACATTAACAAGAGAACAACTGGATCAGGCGTTGATGAAAGGTGTTACATCATTGAAGGAAGGAAAAGGAATTCCGGCAGATGAAGTGATAAAACGTTTACATGGGGAGTTTGGAATATGAATGAAATGTTCCAGATTTCTTATTCCCCCGAAGCATTAGATGACCTTCGAGAGACATATTTGTACATTGCTTATGAATTGAAGTCACCGGGAAATGCAAAAGGTCTCATCAATCGTATCCAAGAATATATAAGTTCATTAGATTTGTTTCCAGAAGGTCATCCGGAGGTTCCGTGGGAACCATGGAAGTCAATGCATATGCATTTTCTACCCGTAGATAACTATATTGTTTTCTTTTTAGTGGATAAAGATCAATTGTTAGTTGAAATCGTACGTGTTCTATATGCTGGCATGGATATTGAAAACTATATCAAAGACAATTTATAAAGTAGATATATTTACTGTAATAAAGAGAAGGAAGAAATGAATCCTACATTTCTTCCTTCCCCTAATAAATTTAATCAATGAGTAATATGCAGAAATGCAGAATTAGAGCTTTCCATGCTCTTTGAGAATTTCTTCCACCAACTCAACGCATTCATATACCATGCCGTCGCAGTGCGGTTTCCGCTGTCCACCGCGCTCCGTATTCACGCGGAGCAAATCAGCGCAGTCCATGAGGCCTTCGTGATGCTCCCGAAGTGCCTTGAAATAATTACCGATTGTTGCGGCATCATCGACATCGTACATACCAAGTGCCATGAGCCCTCCGGTGATTGCGCCACAGGTGCCACCCATCTTCATGCCGGTCCCGAAGTTTCTGCCGATCGAATAGGCCTGCTCTGTCGTATAACCCTTCGCCTCAGCAAAGGGAATCAATACGCTCTGTGCGCAGTTATAGTGCCGTGTTGTATCTGCACGAAGCTCCTTCGCTCTCTCCATAAAATCTGCCATTTGATTTTCCTCGTAATATTCATATGATACTCAGCATCAAAATACGAAGCTGAAGTTCTATCTATCGTACCAAAATCATCAATCCAGCACAATGAATTAATTTGCTTATAACACCCTGAAGTCAGGCCGCACAAGTGCGTTATTCCGGGATTACGTCAAAAGAAGCCGCAGCAATATGCTACGGCTCCTATACATCTAAAATATCCTAAACCAAGAATTCATGCTGCAATTCGTACGACAGCTCTGTTTCCGGCACTGATCATCGCGCGATGGAAGGCACGAATGCCGTAAAAGCTTTCATAGGTTGCAACAATTTTATCAGAAATCGTGAGAAGCCATCCGAGTCTCGAGGTCGGGATCCGTACAGCCAGTGGAAACATATGCGATTTGATCGCTTTTTTCTCTGTTTCTGTCAGCTCGCAGATTCCCTCGGCGTTCTCAACCGCCTCTACAGGATGATAGAACGCGTAGATACCGGGATGCCGTTCCGACTTATCGAGGTGCGGTTCCTCATAATAGTCAACGAGGCAGAAATCGTGAAGAAGGCCAACCTTTACGGCGCTTTCCTCCGATACATGAAATCTGTCAGCTAGATACAGGTTGACGCATGCAACCCTGATCGAGTGATCCATCGTGTTAGTGTATTTGTGTCTCGGAAAATTGCGGAGCTGCCGGTAACCGACATTTCTGAGGATATCTTCTGCCCCGCTATAGTGCTTTGTAAGATATCCCACACAATCTTCCGAGATCTGCATATCGTCCATTGGTTTGTACCTCCTTCTATGAAATTACTTATATTATCGCACAGGTTTTGCAAAAATATTCGAGTTTATAAAAATATAATGATTAGACAGGCATTCAATGGAGCTTCAGACAGGAGTAATCGTCACATCCAGTGAAACATGTCCATTTTAAATCATCGATTTTGCTTCCGGTATTCGTGCGGTGTCATACCATATTTCTGTTTAAAGCTCCGATTAAAGTACGAGAGATTATTAAACCCGGTCTGTGCCGCTACATCCGTGATCGGATCATCCGAAAGGGTCAGAAGTCTCGTCGCCATCGAAAGGCGATAGCGGTTCAGCCAGTCTGTAAAGCGAAGTCCGGTCGTCTTCTGGAAAAAACGGATAAAATGTGTCTCACTGTAGCCGGTCAGACCCGACATTTGTTCAATGCTTATTTTTTCTTCAAGGTGGCTTCCCACATACTCTGTTACCTTCCGCAGCCGGTCAAGGTTCCTTGCCGGAAGGCCGGTGTCAGCATTGTCACTACTTTCATCAACATGCTGAAGAAGTACAAAGAAAAAGCGAAGAAGATTAGCCTCCACCATAATCTGCCAGCCCTCCGGACGTTTGTCACAAATCCGATCTGTTTCCTCAATGAGAGAAAAAAGCTGCGTCCTGGCTGGACTAATGCCTGTTATAAAGGAAGGTGTCCGCAGATTATTTCGGTCCATTGAAAAAAACGGAATAAGTGCTCTGTAGATACTCTCAGCCGTATCACTCGACAGTAGCAGTTTTTCGGAAAAGATGATATTTTCATATTCCATCTCGTGAAGATTTCTGAATCGTGCCCCCTTCCCGGAGCTCTCATCAGTATACTCCGTGGAAATTTTTTTGGCAGCGATACCTTCCCCTGTTCTTTCCTTTGCCTGTCCTTCCTCCTTCAGGTTGTCCTGGCCGTCCTTCATCTCATACCGCCCGTAGGTACGAATCGCGTGGAGCTGCCCCGGCAGTACAAGCACAATGTCTCCTGCCAGCACCCTCTCCTCCCGAAGGTCAACCGAGATGATGCCGCTCCCCTTTTTAACAGCAATAATCTCTGTTTCATCATGCCAGTGGAGTGGAACATCCGGGAAATCCAGCGGAATGGTACAGGGATAGACATTATATGGGAAGTCGGCCGGCGTATGCCTTTTATTTTCCTTATAATCATAGTATTGTATTGCATCCATGGTCTCAGGCTCCTTAGTTTATCTCTAGAATATACGTAGCTTAATCAACTTTTGTATCATTATTCGTCGTTTTGATTGGTTCACTCTCGTCCGATATGTCAGTATAGTATCATTTTATGATGGTTAAGTGCAAGACCTCTCTGCCTCATGATGTTAGAATTTGTACTATCAGAAAAGAATTTTCCGTTTCAAAGGAGGTATCCCATGAACGAACGTAATCATGTTAATATTTTAGAAAAATCACACGTAGAACAGACTTCCAGTAAGACTGAATTGAAAACAGCACTTGAAGCGATTCTCGGCACATCGATCCGGGCTGCAAAGGATGAGGATCTGTATCGTGCACTCCTGATGATCTCGCAGGCACGTGCAGAGAAGAAGGAAGAAAACACCGGCAAGAAGCTCTATTATATTTCCGCAGAGTTTCTGATCGGCAAGCTTCTCTCAAACAATCTCATCAACCTCGGGATCTATAAGGATGTGAAGGCACTGCTTTCGGAGAACGGTAAGGACCTTGCGAAGATCGAAGAGCTTGAAAATGAGCCGAGCCTCGGAAATGGCGGTCTCGGACGGCTTGCCGCCTGCTTCCTCGACTCGATCGCGACCCTCGGCTTAAATGGCGACGGCGTCGGGCTGAATTATCATTTCGGTCTGTTCCATCAGGATCTTGCAAATCATGTGCAGAACGTAGCACCAGACCGCTGGATCACCTCGGACAGCTGGGAAATCGATACAAAGAAGGGCTATGATGTCAGTCTCGCCGGGAAGACCTATCATTCCCATATGTATGACATCCTTGTGACCGGCTACGAGGGACGCACAAATCACCTGCATCTCTTCGATCTCGACACCGTCGATGATTCGATCGTGAAGGATGGCATCGATTTCGATAAAACTGCGATTGATAAGAATCTGACGCTGTTCCTTTATCCGGATGATTCGGATGATGACGGCCGCAAGCTCCGTGTTTATCAGGAGTATTTCCTTGTTGCAAATGCTGCCCATCTTCTCATCGAGGAGGCAAAGGCAAAGGGCTCGAAGCTCACGGATCTCGACAAATATGCTGTCGTCCAGATCAACGATACCCATCCGACGATGGTGATTCCTGAGCTCATCCGGCAGCTTATGGAGGAGGGCTTGAGCCTCGATGACGCAATCGAGGTTGTGCAGAAGACCTGCGCATATACAAACCACACGATTCTCGCTGAAGCGCTCGAGAAGTGGCCGCTTGCATATCTTAAGGAAATCGTACCGCAGCTCGTGCCGATCATTGAGATCCTGGATGACCGTGCCCGCCGTCGCACCGATGACCTCTCGACAGCCATCATTGACCGTGGTGATACCGTCCATATGGCACACATCGATCTCCACTATGGCTTCTCCGTAAACGGCGTAGCGCAGATTCATACGGATATTCTGAAGAATACAGAGCTTCATAACTTCGCGACGCTCTATCCGCAGAAGTTCAACAACAAGACAAACGGTATCACCTTCCGCCGTTGGCTCCTTGATTGTGACCCGGCGCTTGCTGATTTCCTCGATGAGACGATCGGCACCGGCTACCACAAGGATGCGGATGAGCTTGAGAAGCTGCTCGCCTACAAGGATGACCCGAAGGTGCTTAAGCGTTTTGGTGAAATCAAAAAAGCGAACAAGAAAGCTCTGACATCAGTCATCGCCGCCAATGAACACATCGCGCTTAACCCGGAGGGTATCTTTGATATCCAGGTAAAGCGCCTTCACGAGTACAAGCGCCAGCAGATGAATGCACTCTATATTATCCATAAATATCTGGAGATCAAATCAGGCAAGAAGCTGGTTCGTCCGCTCAATTTCATCTTCGGTGCGAAGGCCGCGCCTGCCTACATTATCGCGCAGGACATCATCCATCTTCTGCTTGTGCTTCAGACGATCATCGATCAGGATCCGGATGTCAGTCCGTATATGAAGCTTGTGTTTGTCACAAACTATAACGTAACCTATGCTGAAAAGCTCATCCCGGCCGGCGACGTGTCCGAGCAGATTTCATTGGCTTCAAAGGAAGCTTCCGGCACCTCTAACATGAAGTTCATGTTAAATGGCGCCGTGACACTCGGCACAAACGATGGTGCAAATGTTGAAATCCGGAGCTTAGTCGGTGATGACAATATCTATAGCTTCGGTGTGGATGCGGACACTGTGATTGCACACTACAAGAATTCCGACTACGTAGCGCGCGACTACTACGAAAAGGATCCGGTTATTAAGGAAGCGGTTGATTTCATTACCGGTCCGGAAACCCTCGCGATTGGAGACAAGGAACGCCTCGAGCGCCTTAAAAACGACATGATCAACAAGGACTGGTTCATGGCGCTCATCGACCTCGAGGATTACATCCGCGTAAAGGATCAGTGCTTCGCAGATTACGAAAACCGCGAGGCCTGGGAAAAGAAGATGCTTGTGAACATCGCGAAGGCAGGCTACTTCAGCTCCGACCGTACCATCAAGCAGTACAATGCCGACATCTGGCACCTGTCATAATTTTATTAGGCACCTTTGACAAACTAAGGGGCGAAGCAGAAGTGATCCGGCCAGTGACATCCAATTGTCACTGACCGGATCACTTCTGCTTCGCCCCCTTTTACAAGATTTAGATGGTCAGGGTAGTGGCACACAAAAGTAATTTTATGCCACTACTTGATGAAAAAATAATTTTCAAAGTCAATATAGAAGGGAGCACGTATGGAAAAGGCAGAGTATTGAGTATGAAAAGTAAACTGATCGAAACGCTGAACCAGCCTTTATCAAAGTGCCTTAAAGACAATCACGACCAAATGGGGCATGGGTGACTATCTCACAGAATGGTTTCACTATAGAGAAGAAACGTTGAAGGCCTTCGAGGGCTGGTACCATGCAATGTGGCAGATCTCCGCGATGACGCGGGTGATCCGTGCTACACAGGCAGGATGAAATTTTCCGGATTGACAGTCTGTTAAGCTATTACGATATAAATCGATCATTGCTGAAATATCTGCATTTATTTGCAGCTCGCAAATTGAAATATCTGCATTTTTCCTCCAATAAATAATTGAAATAATAACATTTTTTGCTAAAATAAATTTTGAAATAATGCAGATTTAAAGGAGTGCATGCACATGTTTAAAAGAAAAGCCTATGCTGAACTTTTGGAGTGGAAGAATAAATATTGCCAAAAATATGCAGCACTCATTGAAGGCGCACGACGTGTTGGAAAATCCACGCTTGCTGAAGAGTTTGCTAGGAATGAATTCGAATCATATATTCTAATTGACTTTGGCAATGTGACGGAAGAAATCCTTCGTATCTTTGACGATATTTCACAGCTGGATATTTTCTTTTTAAGACTCCAGGCTGTTACTGGTGTAGATCTTATTGTGGGAAAGTCTGTCATTATTTTCGACGAGATCCAACTTTTTCCAAAAGCACGACAAGCTATCAAATATCTAGTAAAAGACGGACGCTATGCTTATATCGAAACTGGTTCTCTAATCAGCATTAAGAAAAATGTTAAAAATATCTTGATTCCCTCCGAGGAACATAAAATCAATCTTTATCCCATGGATTACGAAGAGTTCTTGTGGGCTTGTGAAAATCAATCCTGGGAAATTCTTGAGGAAATTGAACGTAGCAACATTTCAATGGGAAACGCCGTAAATAGAAAATTAATGCGTGATTTTCGTATATATCTTGCTGTTGGCGGTATGCCACAGGCTGTACAAGCCTATGTTGATAAGGAAAATTTCAATGAAATTGACAGAATCAAGCGTGAGATAATTGAACTTTACAAGAATGATTTCTATAAAATTGATAGCAGCGGACGAATTTCCAAAATGTATGATGCAATTCCAAGCCAGCTTGCATCCAATAAAAAACGCTACGTCATATCAAATGCCATAGGCAAGAGAACAACCGAAAAGGATAAAGAGCTTCTTTCCGATCTTATAGATTCGAAGACAGTTCTTATTTCTTATAATACCAACAATGTAAATGCAGCACTCTCACAATGCATCACAGAAGATTCCTATAAAATGTATTTATCAGATACAGGACTGTTCACGACGCTCCTTTTTAACAATGAAGGAGAAATACATACAGATATCTATGCCAAGCTTCTGAGCGATAAACTTGATACAAATCTTGGATATTTATATGAAAATGCCGTCGCCCAGATCATTTCATCGCTGAACAAAAATCTTTACTACCATACATGGCAAAAAGAAAGCAGCACGCATTATTTTGAAATCGATTTCTTGCTAACCTCAAAATCGAAGGTTATTCCGATTGAAGTGAAATCTGCTTCCATTAAAAGCCATAAATCTATGGATGCCTTCGTGGAAAAATATTCAAGTGTCATTTCAAGAAGAATTTTGTTCTCACAAAAAGATTTAGGTAATGATAATATGCTGGAGTTGAAGCCCCTATATCTGGCCCCACTTGTATTGAAACGCATCTAATAGATACGCATAATTGCGTATTCCATAAATGTAAATATACTGCTATTTTGATATGAATGAAATATATTTCTGAAAGAAAAAAAAGCAGATATTTTGTGAAATGCCCAAAATATCTGCCTTCAATCAACTATTCTGTTTATCGTGATGCTATTCTTTTTAATCCAGATACTTCTTCAGTGTCGAGCGCACCGCTCCCGGGCCGGCGATCTCTTCGCGGAAGTACTCTTCCACCAGCTCACCGATACCATCAGCGTAGAGGTCTGAGCCGAAGATGTTAGCATTGGAAAGAATCGGGTGAAGCTTCGTGCTGATCATGGCAGAGTCCACAGAAGATCCCGCGTCAGCAGTGGCTGTCGCGTTGCCAAGCGTGATTCCTGAAAGTGCCTCCGTCAGGCTATCGAGCATCGGATCGGAGGAGCGCTCAAAGGTCTTTCCCTCGTCATCGACGCCAAGAAGATAGCGGAGCCAGCCGGCGATCGCAAGCGGGATGAACCGGAGCTTCTTCGCATCACCATACTTCGCGACATAGCTCTTGATGGTCTCACCATAACGGATGCCCACTTTCTGCGAGGTATCGGTAGCGATTCTCTGCGGCGTATCCGGCATAAAAGGGTTCGGGATACGGACATTGATGACCTCATCCACGAAGTCCTTCGGACTAAGGATACCTGGATCCGTCACAACAGGCATACCCTCGACGAGACCGATCTCACGCACAAGCTTGTTAAGCTCCGGATCCTTCATTTCATCCGCAATCAGCGTGTAACCGAGCACACAGCCATATACGGCAAGCGCTGTGTGCAGCGGGTTAAGACAGGTCGTTACCTTCATTCGTTCCACCTTGTTCACGGTATCACGATCTGTCATATAAACACCGGCATCCTCCAGCTTCGGACGACCGTTCGGGAACTTGTCCTCGATAACAAGATACTGCGGGCCCTCACCGAGCTTCTCGAGCTCCTTCTCGACAGATGGTGCCGGACGCGGGGTAATCTTATCGATCATGGACCACGGGAAAGCTACCTTCTTCTCATCCTGAAGATATGCGACGAACTCGGCCGGCACGAAGCCCTTCTTCTCCCATTCCTTTGCCATCGTCACAACAGAATTCATCAGCTTCTCGCCATTGTGTGAGCAGTTGTCGCAGCTGACAATGGCTACAGGATACGCACCTGCCTTGAATCTCTCATAAAGAAGGGAGGCAACGATCGCCATCGCGGCACCCGGCTTCTCCGGCCCCTGATCGATATCTGCCTGTACAAACGGAAAATACTGACCAGCCGCGTTTTTCAGTGCATAACCCTTCTCCGTGATCGTAAAGGTCGCCATTTGGAACGCCGGATTCGTGAAGATCTCCTTCAGACGATTCCAATATTCCGGTACAGAGGACTGTGCCTTGATGGCTTCGGTCAAAGAGCCGATCACGTGCTTATCCGTAGAGCCGTCAGCCCGGAGTGTTACGCCGAGTACGAGATTGTCATACGGCTTGTAGATCATATCAACGGTATCAAAATCGAAGGTCTCGACACAGGTGATGCCCTTGTCAAGTTCGCCCTTCTCGATCAGTGTATCTGCCAGGCCGCCGATAAACATACGGAAGATATTTCCGATGCCGAAATGCACCCAGATCGGTGCCTTCTTTGTATTTTCTGCAACCTTCACGATGTCATAGCTCGGAATGCTTACACCAACCTTCTCCCAGGCTGCACGATCCTTCAATCCTTCTAGTGTTAGTTTCATGTTATTCCTCTTTCTACCCTGTTTCGATTTTCTATTTTGATTCGAATCCGTCGAACTTCTTTCATTCTGTCCGGATTTTTTTGATACAAATCCGGCAAGATTCTATATAAATGTATACCAGTTTTGTAGGTCCACGATATTTCATACCTTCCGGAGCCTCAAGAATCAGCTTTCGTGAAGATGCTTCGGAAGGAAGCATTGGCATGTTACTTGTTGAGAAGTCTCGTCTCACTCTTCTCGATGGCTTCCCAGAGACCCTGGATATAGGTCGCACCGAGTGCGCGGTCATAGAGGCCATAGCCCGGCATCACACCCGGCTTGTCAACCTCGTCCCAGATCATACGACCGTGATCCGGACGAATCGGTCCGTCAAAGCCAGTCTCATAAAGTGCGCGGACGATCTCGTACATATCGAAGTTGCCGTCCTTGGAAATATGGCATGCCTCCTGGAAATCGAGATCCGCCTTGTTTGTGTTGTTGAAGCGGAGGTTTCTGACATGTGCAAAATGAATCCGGCCCTTCAGCACGCGGATCATGTGCGGCAGGTCATTCTCAAGGTTTGTGCCGTAGGAGCCCGAGCAGAAGGTTACGCCATTATGCGTATCCGGAACAGCATCCATCAGACGAAGGATATTCTTCTCACTGTTGATGATACGGGTAAGGCCGAACACGGACCAGGCCGGATCATCCGGATGGATCGCCATGTTGATATCATACTTGTCACAGGTCGGCATGATCGCCTTCAGGAAGTACACGAGATTCTGGAAGAGTTTCTCGCCGTCTGTATCCTTATACATCTCGAAGAGCTCCTTGATCTTCGCCATACGCTCCGGCTCCCAGCCGGCAAGGGTCTGACCGTTTGCCATGCGCTCCATGGAAGCACCGAAATCTGACGGATCGATCTGGTCGATTGCGTGCTGGTTGTAGGCAAGTACAGTTGAGCCATCCGGATTTCTTCTCGCAAGCTCGGTTCTCGTCCAGTCAAACACCGGCATGAAGTTGTAGCAGACCATGTGGATGCCCTCTTCGCCGAGATGCTCGAGGGTCTTGATATAGTTCTCGATGTACATGTCGCGATCCTTGTCGCCGACCTTGATCGAGTCGCAGACATTGACCGATTCGATACCGCTGATGTGAAGGCCGTTATCCTCTACCTCCTGCTTCAACGCACGAATCGCGTCTTTCGTCCACATCTCACCCGGCGTCGTGTCATACAGTGTCGTGATGACACCGGTCACGCCCGGAATCTGCCGGATCTGCTTGAGTGTCACGGTGTCAAACTTCGAGCCGTACCATCGGAATGTCATTTCCATAGTTAATTCTCCTTCTCGCAATGAGCGTATAAATAGATGGTTTCAATACTTTTTCAAAAATGTATACCAGTTTTTGTAGCTTCATAGTAGCTTATTTTTTTTGTATGGTCAACCACTTTATGGAAGTTTTTTGTTTTGTATAACTGTATACCACTTTTCAAAAATCGTGTATAATAGATCAAAATAGCAGGAAGGAAAATCAGGATTGCTCTAATAGACAATCTGATACTGAAAAATATGAACACAGAAAACAAAACGAATCTCGCTCCTTCAAACGAACTGTTTCCGCCTACAGTGAATACTTCGCCAGAAGCGACAGCCGCCCCATCTGAGGCATTGTCCCGATCAGAAGCCGTTTCGCTCCCACAGGAAATTCATCATTATTTATGGAATGAAATCGCCGCACTGACACTTAAGCCCGGCGAAAAGCTCAGTGAAGCAAGACTTGCACGGCAGTTTGACTGCAGCCGTATACCAGTTCGTGAAGCGGTGCAGCGTCTGAACCGTGAAGGTGCTCTCGAATCCTTCCCACAGCGCGGCAGCTTCGTGAGCCTCATCGATATGCAGCATGTCCGGGAGGTACGCTATCTTCGGGAGGTTTTGGAAACCCGTGTCGTGCTGGATGCCTACGATGCCGGGCTCATCACACCGCTTGTGCCGCTGCTCCGTTCTATGCTGGAAAAGCAGGAAAAGGCCATCCGGTATAACGAGCTCGAAAAGATGACCGATCTTGATTATCAATTTCATGATCTCTTCTATCATCTGCAGAAAAAGGAGTTTGTGAAGGATCACACCGGCTATCACGACATACATTATCTTCGCGCGCGCCGCTTCGCGCTTGGTATCGAGAGAAACGATAAGAATCGCCTCGATGACAGCATCAATATCGTGTCACAGCATCGTGCGATCGTCGATGCGGTCGATACCGGGGACCGCGCGAAGCTCGAGCATGAGCTCCGCCGCCATTTCCGGAACATCAACCACACGCTGGAAAACGGTGTGCTGCAGGACGAAATCGCACGTGCAATGTTCAAACTAGAAGAGTCAAATTGATATTTAATCGCAATAAAGGGGCTATGCTTTTAGCATAGTCCCTAAATCAATTTAGTAGCACTGCACATATGTTTAAGACTACGTTTCTATCTCGTATGTTCTTCCATATAGCTGCCGTTGTGGACGATTTCGATCCAATAGCCGTCGGGGTCTTCTATGAAGTAGATGCCCATCGTTGGGTTTTCGAAGCAGATGCAGCCCATTTTCTGATGAAGGGCATGGGCGGCTTCGTAGTCGGAGGCAGTCATGGCGAGATGGTATTCCTGTTCGCCGAGGTCGTAGGGTTCGGTGCGGTTCTTCATGTAGGTGAGCTCGAGGCGGAAGCCGGTTTTGCCGTCCCCAAGGAAAACGATCGTGAACTCCGGCTGGTCGTTGACAGTAAGGGGCTCGAGGCCGAGGGCTTCCTTGTAAAATTTAAGACTTGTGTCGAGATTCTTAACGTTGAAGTTGAAATGGTTGAATGTGAACATAAAAATCCTCCTTATGATTTTATTCCCGTAATACCAGTTGGAAGCCGAATAATAATCGGCGAAGCAATCAAAACAGTCGTGAATATTTTATTGCAATGCAATACCACTGATCACTGGCACCAGAATTACAGTCAGAACACCTGCAACACAGATGCTGAGAGAGCTCATCGCGCCTTCTATTTCCCCGAGCTCCAAGGCCTTCGCAGTACCGACAGCATGTGCGCTGGTACCGAGCGCCAGCCCTCTTGCAATCGGATGATCGATGTGAAAGACATGAAAAACAGTCTCTGCGATCATATTTCCGAGGATACCAGTCATGACAATGCCGGCAACCGTCAGTGTGACGATACCTCCCGCTTCTTGAGAGACACCCATTCCGATCGCGGTTGTAATTGACTTTGGAAGCAGTGTCGTGATGTGCTCATTGGAAAGACCAAACAGCTTTCCCATGAGAAGGATGCTGAGGAGGGAGCTCACGGTACCGGCTGTAATGGAGGCAAGCACTGCGGCCAGATTATCCATGAGAAGCTGAAGCTGCTTATACATCGGAATCGCGAGGCAAACTGTCGCCGGTGTTAAAAGATAGCTAAGAAGGTTCGCGCTCTCCTTATAGCTCTCATACGGAATGCCGGTAAGCTTCAAAATCAGCACAATGAGAAGCGTCGAAACAAGCAGTGGATTCAGAATGGCAAGGCGAAAGCGTGCCTTGATACGCACCGCCAGCATGAAGAAGAATGTGCTTAGCAAAAGTCCGAAATAGCTTGAATTCATCAATGCTTCCTTCATGCGTCTACCTCTTTCTCTTTTTCTGCCGTCATTCTTTTGTCACGCTTTTCATCTATAATCTCACGATATCCGTTAGCACCGTCAATTTCACCGTTCGGACTAAGTGCTCTCCGTCCGATCCCGAAGGTCTCATGCGGTTCCAGAGAGATTTCTTCCTGCTCAAGCCTCTGGCTTTTCTTTGATTCTGTGCGTTTGAGAACAACGCTCGCCGTCAGTCCTGTTACTGCCATGACGAGAATGGTAGAAACCACGACGATTACCACATATGGAATCAGAACCGGTCCTAGAATATCCGTTACGCTCATAATGCCTACAGCTGCCGGCAAAAACATCATCGTCATCATATCGAGAAGGAAATTGCCGGCGCCCTCGACATCCGGAAGCTTCACGATCCCGATCATCAGCGCAAAGAGCAGCAACAACATCCCGTACACACCCGCCGGTACAGGAAGCGGCAAAAGATTATTTAATACCTCACCGACGAAAGTAAATGCCGCGATCCACATGATTTCTTTTAAATAGTTCATAATTTTCCCTTCGTAATAACGAAAAAGCTTCACCTCAAAATTTACCATATTCCAAAAATCGAGCGTCATAGTCCTTATGTCAAGAATATGTAAATTCGCTGCCACATGCAAGCACATTTGGTTTTATTTTATTTCAGCCTGTAAATAACATCCAGCTAAATTCAGGAATTTCATCCCTTACACAAACTTTACAGAAATTTGATCTTTTCAGCATGGAGTCGGAACACTGCCAAAGATCTAAAATAAATCGACCTTTGGCAATTTATATTTCATTTCGACTACGTTCGATTCCTGAAGAACGAAAATAGTTGCTCCGCGGTTTCAGAGATCTGCCGGTCGGTGCGGCGGATAAGGCAGACCTCGGTTTCCATATCCGGCTCCTCTAGCACGCGATATGGCAGCGACGGCTTCAAAGCCTGCACTGAGGCCGGGACAAGGGCTGCACCGATGCCGGCTTCCGCCCACTGTACGCAGGTTCTTGCATCATCGCTGATGAGCGTGAAATGCGGATGAATCTCCGCGCGATCAAAGGCTTGCCGAATCGTATCTTCCCATCGCCTATACATCATAAGTGGTAAGTCCTGAAGCTCCTTAAAGGTGACCTTTTTCCTTCGGAGAGGCTTCAGAATTTTTTCTGTCCCGACAACATAAAAGTTTTCCTTTCGAAGTGTTACAGCCTCAATATGCGCCGTCTGAAACGGTGTTCTAATCACAGCAAGGTCAATGCGCTGCTTCTCGATATCCTGCTGAAGCTCGAAGGTATTGCGGTCAAAGATCCGGAAGGTCACATCTTGGTGCAGTTTCTGAAAATCAGATAATCCTGACAGGAGCTCAGGGCATTCTCCTGAGGAAATGATTCCAAGTCGGAGACTTGCCTTCTGTCCAGCTTTCACACTTCGAAGATCATCCTCCGCTGCCTTCTGCATCTCCAGCATCCGAACCGCATAACCATAGAGAAGCTCGCCACTTTCCGTGAGACGAATATGTCGGCTTCCTCGTTCGAAGAGCTTAACGCCATATTCCTCCTCCAGATTTTTAATCTGCATCGACAGCGGTGGCTGGGAAATATTAAGCTTTCTCGCCGCTTGCGAAATGCTTCCTTCTTCCACAACTGCCGCAAAATACTGAAGCTGTAAAAAATTCATGTGGTCATCTCCCATATATAAAACATATAAATTAATTAAAAACATATATATTTCATATGTCAAGAGACGTGTTATCATAGAGGAAGCCTAGGTCAGTCGTATGGAATCCTGTCCGAACACCGTAACGTTTGTGCCGGACAGGACTTCCTTCTGGTACTTTCCGAATGCCTGAACATAAATTTCAAGGAGTTTTCTATGAAACGTCTACGTAGATTCTTCCAGCATTACAAGAAGGAAGTGGTTCTCGCACCGCTTTTTAAGCTGCTGGAAGCCATCATGAACCTGCTGGTCCCGCTTGTTGTCGCCGCCATCATTAACCGCGGCATCGCTTCAAACGATCATCCTTATCTCTATCTCATGTTCGGCGCGCTGCTGATTCTCGCGGTAGCCGGCATGCTCTTCTCCTTCACCGCCCAATGGTTCGCGGCGAACGCGAGTGTCGGCTTCACGACAGAGATGCGCCAGGCACTGTTCGATCACATCCAGAAGCTTAGCTACACAGAGCTCGATACGCTGGGCACCGATACGCTGATCACTCGTATGACGAGTGACGCGAATCAGGTACAGAACGGTATCAATCTCGCGCTTCGGCTTCTACTCCGCTCGCCCTTCATTGTGTTCGGCTCCATGATCATGGCATTCACGATCGATGTAAAATCGGCACTGATTTTCGTCGTCGTGATCCCGCTCCTTCTCATCGTCGTGTTCGGGATCATGCTGACAAGTATCCCGCTGTTCCAGAAGGCGCAGAAGGCCCTCGATAAGCTGACCGGTCTGACCCGTGAAAACCTTTCCGGTGCCCGCGTCATCCGTGCGTTCTGTAAGGAAGAGAATGAAGTCAAGTCCTTCGACGAACGAAACGACGCCCTCACGAAGATAAATGAATCGGTCGGACGACTCTCCGCGCTGATGAATCCGGCCACCTACGCGATCATCAATATCGCGACCATCGTACTGATAAAGACCGGTGCACTCCGCGTTTCGTCCGGTGCACTGCTTCAGGGCGATGTCGTCGCGCTCTATAACTACATGGCGCAGATCATCGTCGAGCTCATCAAGCTCGCGAGTCTCATCATTACGATCAACAAGTCTCTCGCCTGCGCAGACCGTATCGCAGACATCTTCGATATCAAGCCGAGCATGGCCTATCCGAAAAAGCTTGCCGAAGCCGCTTCTTCTGCCAATGCAGACATACGGAACACCGCGGCTGGTGCTGCTGGTTCTGGGCTTCACGACGGATCAGGCGACTCCGATAGCACCGCGGCTGATGCTGTTGGTTCCGAACTCCACAACATTTCGAGCGGTTCCGACATCTCTTCGGCTGATGCTGTCCGCTTCGACCATGTGTCCTTCTCGTATGCCGAAAGCGATGCGGAGGCGCTGACGGATATCGATTTCACGGTAAAGCGCGGACAGACGGTCGGCATCATCGGTGGTACCGGCTGCGGTAAGTCGACGCTTGTCAATCTCATCCCACGTTTTTATGATGCGACGAAGGGTTCTGTAGCTGTCGATGGCATTGATGTAAAGAACTATCCGGAGGGAGCGCTCATCGATAAGATCGGCGTCGTACCACAGAAGGCGATCCTTTTTGAGGGGTCGATTCGAGATAACCTCCGCTGGGGCAATCAGGACGCAACGGATGATGAAATCTGGGCCGCACTGACAACCGCACAGGCGAAGGAGATCGTCGAAGGAAAGGCCGGCCAGCTGGATGCGCATATCGAGCAGAACGGACGGAATCTATCCGGTGGTCAGCGTCAGCGTCTCACGATTGCTAGAGCACTTGTAAAGAAGCCGGAAATCCTCATCATGGATGATTCCTCCAGTGCACTTGACTTCGCGACGGATCTTGCACTGCGACGTGCTGTCCGAGCGATGGAGGGAAGTCTCACGATCTTCATCGTTTCGCAGCGTGCGTCAAGTATCCGCACGGCGGATCAGATTCTCGTCCTCGATGATGGTAAGCTGGCTGGCAAAGGGACACACGACGAGCTCATGAAGACCTGCCCGGTATACCAGGAAATCTATTACTCGCAGTATCCGGACGAGCGACCCGATCGTAAAGGCACAGATACTACTGGAGACACAAAAGAATCCTTAACGGGTGATACGGCAGCTACCGGAAAAGAGGCAGAAAGCGACATTGGACAAGCGATGGAAAATGGAAAGGAGGCAGAGATATGAGCAAGAAACCAGTGAAGAAAATGACGCGTGAAGAAACCAGAACTGTGTTCGGCAAGGTGCTTCATGTCATCGGGAATTACAGTCTGCTTCTGTTTCTCAGTGTGCTGCTTGCGGCGGTTTCCGTCATCCTGCAGCTCTATATCCCGATCCTGTTCGGCCAGGCGATCGACTATATCCTGGGGCCTTCTCAAGTAGATTTCGCAGCGATTGCGGTGATCATGAAAAAGACGCTGTTCTTTATCATACTGGCATCGCTTGTCACCTGGGTCATGAATCTCATCAACAACCGGCTTACCTACCGGACGGTCGCCGATATTCGTGCAAAGGCGATCCGTCGGATCCAGGAGGTGCCGCTCTCCTACCTTGACCGGAATTCCGAAGGCGATATCGTGCAGCGTGTCATCGCGGATGTCGATCAGCTTTCCGACGGTCTGCTGCTTGGTTTCAGCGAGCTCTTTTCCGGCATCGTCATGATCGTCGCGACACTCATCTTTATGCTACAGCGAAGTGTAAGCATTACACTGATGGTCATGATCCTAACGCCGGTCAGCTTTCTCGTCGCGCGGTTTATCGCCGGGCGGTCCTTCTCGATGTTCCAACGGCAGACCGAGGTGCGCGGCCAGCAGACGGCCCTCATCAATGAAATGGTCGGCAGCGAGAAGGTCGTGAAGGCGTTCAATTACGGCGAGCGGGCTTCTGAACGTTTCGACAAGATCAATAAGGATCTCCAGAAGTATTCCGTGCGGGCGATCTTCTTCAGCTCTCTGACGAATCCTTCCACACGTGCGGTCAATGCTGTGATCTATGCGCTCGTCGCTTTGGTCGGCTCCTTCATGATCCTCGGCGGGCGTCTGACGGTCGGAACACTCACGGTGCTCCTCACCTACGCAAACCAGTATATGAAGCCCTTTAACGATATTTCTTCCGTCTTCACGGAGCTCACGAACGCGATGGCCTGCGCGGCACGCGTGTTTGAGCTGATCGAAGCGGAGCCGCAGTCGACTGATCCGGTCGTCGAACTTCCTAAGCCTGTGAAGGGCGATGTAAGCATTACGGATGTATCCTTCTCCTACACGAAGGACAAGCCGCTCATCGAGCACTTTAATCTAAGTGCCAATGCCGGCAGGCGGATTGCGATCGTCGGGCCGACAGGCTGCGGCAAAACAACCTTTATCAATCTTCTCATGCGGTTCTATGATGTGAACGCCGGTACGATCCGGATTGACGGAACAGATACACAGTTGGTTTCGCGGCATTCGCTCAGGGAAAGCTTCGGCATGGTACTGCAGGATACCTGGCTCATGAATGGAACGGTGCGTGAGAATATCGCATTCGGGCGTCCGGAGGCCAGTGATGGAGAAATCATCACCGCCGCAAAGGAAGCCCACAGCTGGGACTTCATCCGGCGTCTTCCGAAGAAGCTGGACACAATCATCAATGACGACGATTTATCGCAAGGCCAGAAGCAGCTTCTCTGTATCACCCGTGTCATGCTCTGCCACCCGTCGATGCTGATCCTCGATGAAGCGACCTCCAGCATCGATACCCGTACAGAGCTGCTCGTGCAGGATGCGTTTGACAAGCTCATGAAGGGGCGGACAAGCTTCATCGTTGCACACCGTCTCTCCACGATTCGGAACGCGGACGCCATCCTCGTCATGAAGGACGGCCATATCATCGAGCAGGGCACCCATGACGAGCTGCTCGCCGCCGGCGGGTTTTATAAGACGCTGTACGAGGCACAGTTCGCCGGTGTCGCGACGTGATGCATACAGTCTGTATCACAAATGCATGACATCACGATAGAATTTGCCACAAATCATCTTCCGTCTGCATCTATTAAAGATACAAACTTTTTACACGACTTTACAAAACCATTGCAATACTTTTAACATAATATGGTAGAAGCGATGCACGCTTCGTTGTTATAATCCGCCTTGTGTTTTTGAAAGGCGGATTTTTTATGTCCAGTAAGAAGATTTTTCTAAAGCTATTCAAATTTATATTTGGCGCACTTCTTCTTTTTATCGCACTATTTCCGGTTTACTGGCTGATTGTTATGGCCGTGCAGCCATCTGAAGCACTTAGCGATCCGAAGCTCCTGCCGCATTCGCTAACCGTTATGAATTTCATTGAGCTTTTCACAGAAAAAAATTTTGGAAGAGCTCTTTCCAACAGCCTTCTCATCACATTAAAATTCAGCGTCTTCAGTGTTCTTTTTGAAGTTCTCCTCGGATTTGTGATGGCACTTTTCGTACAGTCTCTGACAAAAAAGACAGCAAGACTCATGCGAATCAGTCTTCTGATTCCCTATCTCCTGCCATCCGTTACCGTAGCCCTCTCCTTCCGGATGATGCTCTCGCCCAATTACGGTATCATTAACAAGGCACTTGAAGGCCTCGGCATCACCGCGCCGAACTGGTTTTCGGATATGCGCACAGCACTTCCGATGCTCATTCTCATCGATATCTGGCAGAATGCTCCCTTCGTCTTTCTACTTCTTTACGCGGCGATGCAGGCGATCCCGAAGAGCCAGTATGAAGCGGCAAAGATTGATGGTGCTTCCTATCCGGCTCTCGTTCGTTACGTTACGATCCCGGGAATTCTTCCGGTTCTTGCACTATCCGCTTTACTCCGGACGATCGATTCCTTCCGTATCTTTGATAAAGTAAACCTTCTGACCGGTGGCGGCCCTGCAAACAGCACGACGACCATCACCCAATATCTGTACACCTACGGCATCAAAAATCTGAAGTTCGGCTTCGGCAGCGCCGGCGCCATCATTATGACGATCCTCGTACTGCTGCTTTCTGTCGCCTATATCAAAAAAGCGGTTGAGTGACAGCTGCCTTGTCATCTATTCCTTTTGGGGCAAATCAGATACTGCAGTTGCTGCAGAACACATCGATCAGAAGCAGTCGCCTCCAAAGGAAGCTTGCGTCCAATCGACGATCCTTCACAAACATCTCTGAAAGGAACCATATATGGAAACTACAGAACAAACATCCGGAAAACAGATCGACCTTCTTTCCGTCGGACCTGTATCGCTCGATACCAATGTCTCCTTTGACGGTAAAGAAGAAAAAAACTTAGGCGGTGCCGTCATCTATGGCGGCTGGGCTGCAGCACCGTGCGGCTTCAAAACCGTGATCGTCACCACTGCCAATGCCTCCGAATGCGACGTCGCGGAGGGCTTTCATGGAAGCGGCGTGACTCTTACGGTTCTCCCATCCGCACACACCTGTGCCATCCGGAATGTATATCTATCTGCCGATAAGGAGAGACGCGTTTCTACAAATACCCATCGTGCCGACCCAATCCGATTTTCCGATATCGAAGACCTTGCTCTTACCACCCGCGCGATCCAGCTTGGCGGTCTGGTAGCCGGTGATTTCGAAGAAGATATTCTTCCGAAGCTGCATGCGCTAAAGCAATGTTATTCCGATCAAGCGCAAACTACTCCGTTAGGTGTTATTACATACCCGATCATCGGTATCGACACGCAGGGATTACTTCGAACCGTAGAGCCGGATGGCAGTATGCGTTTTCATCCCTGGAAAGCTATGGAGACACTTCTGCCCTTTGTGGATGTGCTGAAAACAGATGCTGCCGAAGCAGAATATCTGACCGGACTCTCAGACCGATATGAAGCCGCGAAAGCGCTCTGCGATATGGGTGCGCGTGAGGTCATGGTCACCCATAACTCTGAAGTGATTGTCTGCGGTCACTTCGGAGCACGCGATCTTTCGTTTGTAAAAGCACCTCTTGTCCCCAGAAATCTTTCCGGTCGAACCGGTCGAGGCGATACGACCTTTGCAGGATATCTCGCCATGCGTTCCACCCACACAGCACAGGGAGCTGTACTCTTTGCTGCGGCGCTGGTATCAAAAAAGATGGAAACGCCCGGCCCTTATCACGGATCGAAGGATGATATTTTATCCTATATACACTGCTTTTATGACTGAGAGGAGGAAAATCATGCATCTGACAGCACATTCCGGTTCAAGTGGTACAAGGATGAATTCAAAGGAATATCTCGAGAAGGCGCTCTATGAGCCAGTCGATTTTATCGAGATTGATGTTAGAAAAAATCATGATGGCGCCTTGATACTCAGCCATAATCCGGATGGTGATGGAGTACCGGTTGTAAGCCTTAAGGATGCATTTTGTATTCTCCACCATTCTGTAAAAAACATCAATTGTGACTGTAAGCAGTATCAACTTGGGCCGGAAATCCTCTATATGGCCGAAAAAGCGGATATCGAATCCGAACGTATTTTCTTTTCCGGTTCGATGAAGCCGGACTTTTCAGAAGAAGAGGCAATCACCTTTGATGTTTCTGCAAAGCAGATTTTTATCAACGCGGAAGAGCTTTTGCCTGATTTTTACAGCATGACGGATCCGAACCGCTTTGAACGTCTTGCCGCGTTATTTCTTCAGACAGAATGCCGCGCACTGAATATCGACTATCAGGCACTGATGGAAGCGGACGCGCTCGACACCATGATTCATGCGTCGATTCCGCTTTCTTTCTGGACGATCGATGATCCTGTCATCGCAGATCATTTCAAAAAAGCCATACCAGAGTATTTACTTGAAAACATCACAACGCGTTATCCGGAACGGATGCAATTTTTGTTCCCACACTCCTAAGAAAAGAGGTAAGCGGCTTTACGCCTTTTAGAAACTGATGAGGCACTTCGAAGGATCAGTGTAATACGTGCGCCTAAATATGAACTATTCCAACTATATATAGCGGTTTTACAATTGTTTAACCTCAATTTGATGATTCAGTGGCATAATATAGCTAGGCGGTAATCTGTGCCTGTTGTACATTAAAAGAGGATAGCTTATGCCAAGAAAAAAGAGTACGTCTCCGAAGGTAAAGTCGTTTTTGCTGGATACGAATGTTCTCATGAAGTATCCGAATTCGCTCTATGGCTTCGATAACAATGAGGTTGTGATCTCCTCGACGAGTATCGAAGAGCTGGATAATCTGAAAACGGCGAAGGGGGAGACGGGATATCAGGCAAGGCAGGCTCTCGACCGCATCGATGCGGTGCGAAAGCTCGGAAAGCTTCAGGGTGAAAAGATTTCAGAGGGTGTCATCATTAATGAACAGAAAGGAACAGTACGGATCGAGAATGATCACATGTTCACCGACGCGCTGCCGTCCGGCTGGAGTCTTGAAAAGCCGGACAATCGTCTTATCGCGGTTGCCATGAATCTAAAGGCGATTCTCGTAACGGAGGACCGCGGTCTTTCCATCAAGGCGGACGAGATCAACGTTCCCGTGGAAAGCTATAAAAACGCAGAGGTAAAGATTACCGGTGAATATACCGGACGGACAGAGCTTACGCTTCCCGAGGAGCTCATTCAGGTCATCATGAAAGAGGGAACCGCACCCGCCGGAGAGTATGCGGACGGGCTCATTGAAAATGAATACATCATCGCGCATAAAATGGAGGATCCGTCGAAATCCGTGCTGCTACGATATCGGGCAGGCAGTTTCAAAAAGCTAACTGATGTGAAGCAGTACGGAAAGGTGATCCCGAGAAATGTCGGCCAGCAGTTCGCTATGGACGCGCTGCTTTCGCCGGATATTCCGCTCGTGATTCTCATTGGTGAAGCTGGTACCGCAAAGACATTTTTGTCAGTTGTTGCTGGAATGTATGGCTACAGCCATGACAAATGGGACCAGATCATCGCGACGAGAAATAATGTTGAATTTGATAAGGGCATCGGCTTCCTGCCGGGTGATGAGCAGGAGAAGGTTTCTCCGCTGCTTCGTGGCATCACCGATAACCTCCGCACCTATTTCCGGATTCAGGGTACTGCAGAGAGTGATATCCAGCAGTCTATCGACGACTATCTCGGTACCGGCCGCATCTCCATCGAATCCATGGGCTTCATGCGCGGCAGAAGCATTACGAACTCCTTCCTGATTCTCGATGAAGCACAGAACGCGACACCGAAGCAGGTCATGGGCATCGTGACAAGAGCCGGTGAAAAGACAAAAATTGTGATCTGTGGTGATCCGGACCAGATCGATGATGTCATGCTGGATCGAAAAAACAATGGGCTTGTTTTCGCAGCAGAAACGATGAAGGATTCACAGTATTGCGCTCTTGTTACCTTCAAAGAGTCCGAATGCGTACGGTCCGAGCTTGCACGTGCGGCAGCGGAGCGCATGCGGGATATTGCATAACGATTGTAAGAAATCAAAATATATAAAATAATACGATCCATAAGAGTATTCAAATGCTATCTTATGGATCGTTTTTGATATTCTTGAAATCCTTCCATCCTACATTCTCAATGGCACCCCTCAAATGCTTATGCTATACTTGCATTAATTAACTGTTTAGTTAATTTGAAATGTTATGGAGGCTATCATGAAGAAGCTGTCGACAGGCATTGATATATTTGAAACTTTGCGTGAACAGGACTGTTACTATGTAGATAAAACGCTTCTCATCAAAGAAATCATCGAGGAAAGCGGTCAGGTTAAGCTGTTTACACGCCCTCGTCGTTTCGGTAAATCCCTCAACATGACGATGTTGAAGAGCTTCTTCGAAATCGATGGCAATCCAGCACTATTTGACGGTCTTAACATTACTAAAGATACCGAACTTTGCAATGCTTACATGGGGCAATATCCTGTGATTTGGTTAACGCTGAAGGGTGTGGATGCACTGAATTTTAAGAGTGCTCTCTATGCATTTGCGTCTGTTATTGGGAATGCTGTAAATAATTTTTATTTTCTAGAGAATAGTCCTGCTCTTACAGAAGAAGAAAAAGGAAAATACAGACAATTACTTACTTTATATACAGGTATAAATACTGTTGATTCTCCAGAGAACTTACTAAACATGAGTCTCTACGATTTAACGAGTCTTCTATGTAAGCATTTTGGCAAACCCGTCGTTTTGTTGATTGACGAATACGACGTACCCTTGGACAAAGCACATATTCACGGATACTATGATGAAATGGTGAATCTGATCCGGAATATGTTCCACAATGTGCTGAAATCAAACCCCTACCTCGCGTTTGCTGTATTAACAGGGTGCCTCCGCATCTCGAAGGAAAGTATATTTACCGGATTAAATAATCTAAAGGTCTATAGCATCAGCGATTCAAATTGTGATACCTATTTTGGCTTTACCGAAGCCGAAACAGAAGCAATGCTTACATATTATGGTGCGACGAAGAAGAAACCTGTCGTAAAGGAGTGGTATGACGGCTACCGTTTCGGCGACACAGATATGTATTGCCCCTGGGACCTGTTACAATATTGCGATGCACTCATGCACAATCCCGAAAGTTCTCCAAGAAACTACTGGATCAATTCTAGTGGCAATGATCTCGTGCGTGAATTTGTGCAGATTTCTACGGAATCAACCACGAAGGATCTGGAGGATCTCATTGCTGGAAAGAGTGTAAAGAAATTTATCAATGAAGCTTTAACTTACCGGGATCTCGATAGCTCTATCGATAATCTTTGGAGTGTTCTATATACTACCGGATATCTGACAGGCTTTATTGATGAAGATGGCCAGTATAACCTTCGCATTCCGAATAAAGAAGTCCAGGAAATCTATGAAAAGGATATCATTGCCTGGTTCAATCAAAAGGTGAAAGATGATACAGAATCTGGCACGAGGTTTTATGAAGCTTCACTTAGTGGAAATCCGGGCGAGATGGAAGCAGTTTTAACGGAGCTTCTGCAACGATCCGTCAGCATTCGCGATACCTTTACAAGAAAGGCACTGCGTGAAAATTTCTATCATGGCTTTGTGCTCGGGTTGCTGTCAAGATATCAGGATATTGAAAGTAATTCTGAATCCGGCAACGGCTATTCTGATATTATTATCAAAAATTATAAGCAGAAAACCGCCGCAATTCTTGAATTAAAATATGCAGATTCTGATTCAATCGAGGTTATGGAAAAAGCTTGTCAAGAAGGCTTGAACCAAATAGAAAAGCAGAAGTACGACGCCGGACTTCTTCGTACCGGGCTCATCAAAACGATTCTCAAATATGGTATATCCTTTAACAAGAAGCTAAGTTGTGTAAGGCAGGGAAATAACGATTGAGCTTTTGGCATTACTCTTTCTTATATCTTTAAACTTATTAAAACGCCTGTCGGTATCAAAACCGACAGGCGTTTTTCCTTCGATGTAAAATTTATATTGCCTTGAGAAATAACATGTGTCTCGGCAAGCGTGCCCTTCACATGATCCTTATTCGTGATCTTCGCCATCTCCTCCTTGATCGGATTGAGACCTTCTCTACCCTCATAGATAGCGCCATGGCGGTCCGTCATGATGACGTTCTGAAGGCCCATCGACATCATGAGCTTGATGATGGCAATGCCGGCGGCACCAGCACCACTCGTTACAATCTTGATATCATGAATATCCTTGCCGACTACCTTCAGTGCATTGATAAGACCCGCCATCGTGATGACTGCGGTACCGTGCTGATCATCATGGAAAACAGGAATATCGCAAACCTTCTTCAGCTCCTCTTCAATCTCAAAGCAGCGTGGTGCAGAAATGTCCTCGAGATTAATACCGCCGAAGCTGCCTGCAAGAAGGGAAACTGTCTTCACGATATCATCCGGATCCTTCGAACGGATGCAGAGCGGAATCGCATCGACATCACCGAACGCCTTGAACAGTGCGCACTTGCCTTCCATAACCGGCATACCAGCCTCCGGTCCGATATCGCCAAGACCAAGCACTGCCGTACCATCGGTTACAACGGCAACCGTATTCCAGCGTCTCGTGAGGTCATAGGACTTGTTGATATCCTTCTGGATCTCGAGACACGGCTGTGCAACACCCGGCGTATAAGCAAGGCTCAGTGCCTCATCGCTGTTGACATCTGCTCTCAGCTTAATCTCGATCTTACCCTTCCACTCATAATGCTTCTTCAGTGATTCTTCTGCGTAATTCATTTTTATTTCCTCCCGTTTTCTTATAAAAGTTTAAGTCTACTTCTGATAATATAACTGCCTAATCATTAATCACACTCCATCCGGCATAAAAGCAGGTGCCATATATTCCTGCTCTGAAGGACTGATGCCATATTTAGACGCTATCGTTCGCCAATTCTCCAAAACGACAACGTGTATTTTTTCAATGATTGCCTTCGCCTCTTCTTTTCTTAACCGGTAAAACTCCGCGGTATCCAGTACCAGCCTTAGATCAAGGTCTGCTTCTGTATCCGTTATAGGGATTGCAAGTGTACTCTTTTCCAGATTCGGATTCAAATCATAGGCTGGAGAAAGCCGCCATGATCCGTCATGCAATAAAAATGCATGGTTTCGAAAATGACAGTCTGTGTTACTGACGGACGCAGAAAAAGCTACTCGGCGGAAAAGCTCTTTTAAGTCCTCTTCAGGCTGATCACTCTTTTCAGCGATGAATTCTGCGATATCAAGAAATCCTTTTCCACTTTCAGGCGCCGAATGGTCATTAAGCCCGAGTGCCGTCATCGCAGACATATAATGAAACCTTTTATTGGCAGAGTCTCTGTCAAAACGTTTTGACAAAAACGTATGCCCATACGAAGATAAAGCCATAACCTTTGCATCCGGCACATTGATACCACATAACACTGCGAGGTCATGTACGGTCATTTCCCATGCGCCAATGTCTACATCATCGTTTCGGGACGGAAATTTAGCTATCCAGAGACTATGATCAAGGTCGCGTACATTAGACTTCGGCCGTGCACCGCCAAGAGATGAACCTGGGGAGAGAAGGTCTTTTAGCCACTTCTCATTCATTCTTTCCTCCGGGTCCTCAAACATCCGGGCAGAATGCTCCAGACTTCGGATAGCTGTCAACTTAGGAATTTCTTTATCTCCGGATAGAAATTCTCCGTCGGGATTTTCCTTGAAACGAAGTCCTCCGCTTCGCCCTTCATCGCTTACGCCAAGAACAAAATCCTCCGCCATTAGTGTTCGTGGTCTTCTTTTTTCTTCCCCGGCTCTGAAACGTTCCTTTCTTGCAATAAGGCCTCTGCCCCATCGATCCGGCGAAGTATCTTCCATAAATCCGAAGGTTCCATCCGTTCCCGGGTGACTCAAATATTGCCAACCACTGGTAAGCGAAAGCTGCGGATCAATCTGAATATTGTACGAACTTCTCCACGCATCACTATAAGAAAACATCACAACGCCGGATGCACGGTCATAGCGATACTCTCCGATTAAAGGGCAAAGCTCCAGCCATCCCGCATATACAAATATAGATTTCATACTGTGCTCTCATCCCCCCTTTTCTTCGAAGAAGCTCTTGCTCTTACGCGAAGATTAAGATCCTGCATGGCCCTCCCGACTTCGTCATCCTTTGCAAGAAGCAGGATATCATCACCGAGACCGATTGCTGCAAGAACACAGGCGTAGATGCCCATCGCTACTGTCGGAGAGCCTTTTTCCACCGCCCAAACGGTTGTTTTGCTTACATTCGCTCTCTCTGCTACGAGTTCAACGGTCAAATTCCGCCGTAATCTCGCAAGCTTAATCTGCTTTCCCATCGTTTCCAGCTTTTTCTTCATGGATGGATAGATTACATATTCTGTATGCTTCGACATAATATCACCATTATTATCTCATCGTTAAGTTCAAATTTTAGTTTCGTTTAATATGTTGAATGTTATTTGTCATTCACTTTGTTTTATTAAACATTATATTTTCATGATTATATCATATCAAGATTTGATTTCAAACCAAGAAGACTTTGAAAGACAATAATATGAAGGCAAGATGCCACGGCATCACGAGAGCCGCAAAAAATTTGTACATCACGCCGTCTGCACTCAGTAAATTCATCATGACGAGGGAGTCAGAGCTCAGCGTCCAGCTTTTCAGGTCTCACCGCTGTGTCGTGCTCTGACGCGGTTATGATCACACTGGATCAGATGGTATTTCAGAATCATTTCCCGAATCCACTGTCCGTCTTTTCCATCGGTGAAAGAGAAAACGTAGTATCCCTCAGCTGTCTTTACCAAAAGAACACCATGCTGCAAGAGGAACTCCGGATCTTCCGGAAAACGCTAGAAGAGTATTTTTATTTAAGCACTGGTTTAACAGACTAAAAAGAAGTACTATCTTATCAGGATACCATCATATATTCCAGTTTGTAATATATTCCTTTTGTTCTATAACCTATAAAAACATATAAATCAAAACGCAAGATATAAAAAGATATAAAAAATTGTAAACATCTTATTCATGCAAGGATTGTCTATGACCAGCAAACTATTACTGCAAATCAGAAAATATATTTTAGCTACATACTCTGTGAAAGAGGAGCATCCGTGGGCCTCTGACCCGGATAATGCTATCTTCAGAGACCCATCCTCTGATAAATGGTTTGCCTTATATATGTCTGTAAAGCGGAAGAACCTCGCTCTTCGAGAGAATGCTTCTCGGACGCCTGAACGTTTAGGAGGCGCTTTAGATGATTTCGTATCGCGAAGGAATTCCGGAAACGAAAAAGATGATACTTTATCGCGAAGGAATTCCGGAAACGCAGACGATACTGTGGTGGATGTTCTCACATTAAAGGCGGACCCCGGCTTCATCGCGTTTATGGCGGGGCAGGAGGGAATCCTACCTGCTTATCACATGAATAAAAATCACTGGATCACGGTGCTGCTCGATGGCACCGTATCACTCGAAGATCTGAAGCTTTATATCGATAAAAGCCATCAGCTTGTGACGGACACTCCGACGAAGCGGATCTATGAAGCCGTAAAAAAGGTGCCGAAGGGAACCGTCGCCACCTATCAGCAGATTGCTGAGATGGCAGGAAATCCCCGGATGATGCGGGCGGTCGGGAATGCACTTCATCACAATCCGGACCCCGAACATGTGCCCTGCTATCGCATCGTAAATTCACAGGGACGATTGTCCGGGGCGTTTGCATTTGGCGGACCTGAGGAGCAGGCCAACCGACTCCGGGCGGATGGCATCGAGGTTATCGACGGAAAGGTGGATCTGAAGAAATATCAGTTCAAGGGAACGACTACAAAGACCACAGATTCTTAATCGTCTCTGCGGCAAGATGAAATGAGAGAATCGATTGTAAGGCACATTCCAAGAATGCAAAAATCAGGCTACAGATTTCAATAAGCCTTGTAATCAGGCTATTGTAGCAGTATGAAGAATCAGATATCGAAAATGCAGAAAAAGGAGAAAACACATGGCTGCCAACACAGAATTAAGTCTTCGTCAGCAGGTCATCTATTCGATTTTTGTCAGAAATTACAGTGAATCCGGCACCTTCCGCGCCGTCGAGGAGGATCTGCCGCGCATCAAGGCTCTCGGCACCGATATTATCTGGCTCATGCCGATTCAGCCGGTCGGTGAAAAGAATCGTAAGGGAAGTCTTGGCTCGCCGTATGCAATCTCTGACTATCGTACCATCAATCCGGAGTTCGGCACACTCGATGATTTCAAGTCCCTCTGCCACGCGATCCACCGCGAAGGCATGAAGGTAATCATTGACGTCGTATATCATCATACGAGCCCGGATTCGCTGCTTTCGAAGGTTTATCCAGAATACTTCTATCATAAACCCGATGGCTCCTTCGGCAATCAGGTCGGCGACTGGTGGGACGTGATCGACCTCGATTTCTCGAATCATGATCTCTGGAACTATCTGATTGAGACACTCCGCTATTGGGCCGGCTTCGTCGATGGCTTCCGCTGCGATGTCGCATCCGGTGAGCCGAAGGCTTTCTGGGAGGAGGCCCGTGCTGCTGTCGCCGAGGTCCGCCCGGATGCACTCTGGCTCGCCGAATCCGTGGATCCCGATTTCATTGTCTTCTTAAGAAGCCGCGATCTCACTGCGCTCTCGGACAGTGAGCTCTACGACGCGTTCGACATCACCTATGACTACGATATCTACACGACGTTCAAGTCCGTCCTGACCGGCGCCGCACCGCTCGCGGATTATGCCAATGCCTTGAACCGGCAGGAATTTACCTACCCGGGCAACTACATGAAAGCGCGGTGCCTCGAAAATCATGATCGTCCGCGGGCGCATGCCCTGATTCCAAATGAGCAGGCCCTCCGGAACTGGACGGCGATGCTCTATCTTCTGAAGGGCCCCGTCATGCTCTATAACGGACAGGAGCAGGCCATGACCCATACGCCGACACTCTTCGATAAGGACACGCTACAGTGGGAAAAGACGCCGGCGATCGACCTCTCAAGCCTCATGTCAAAGTGCAAGGAGCTCCGTCAGGATCCGCTGTTCATCGATTTCACCTTCCATGCTGAGGCAAAGGGCGATGTCATGGTGATCACGGACACGGAGAACAGTATCGACCATCAGCATAAAATCCTTGGCATCTTCCCGGCGAAAGGCCAGCCGGCATCCGTGCAGGTTGACTTAGCAAACGGAAGTTATACAAATCTCCTTACAAATGAACGTGTTGATATTTATGAAAATGTACTTACCACGAGTGGAGAAGCTATCATCATTTCCAACCGATGAAAACATATTTTTCCTCTCCGAAATGACGTTAATCTAAACTGTACTTTATATTAACGTCATTTTTTACCGCAGTTTACTTTAAAAATAAACGTTAATTTAAGGTGCATTTTATATTAACATAATTCAATACGACTATTTGCGCATTCACTTTCCCTTTTTGATATGATGTATGAATTATTTTAAGCCCTAAGTGTATAAATATGTGTTATGATACTCGTGTCATTGTACGTATTACTGATAACATTCAGATTATATGTTTGAAAAACAGTGTATAGCACAAACTAAATCCTACCTTAGGAGGCGTTATGAAAAAATACGATTTCGAAACCTTACTCGATCGGCGTTGCCATGATGCGATGGCTGTCGACGCCATCGGAAATCCGAAGTATGCCGGCTTCGCGCCATCGAAACCGAAGGATGGCTACGATGTCATCCCGATGTGGGTTGCCGATATGAATTTCCCGACGGCGGATTCTGTCACGGAGGCGATCATCGCGCGTGCGAAGCATCCGGCCTTCGGCTACTTCAGTCCGAGCGGCGAATATTTCGAAGCGATCAAATACTGGCATAAACTCCGGAAGCACACGGATGACATTCCGACTGATGCAATCGGCTATGAAAATGGTGTGCTGGGTGGACTGGTGTCAGCATTGAAAGTCTATGCCGCACCGGGCGATGCCGTCCTCCTGCACAGCCCGACCTATGTAGGTTTCACAAACGCGTTATCGTCCAATGGCTACAGGATCGTCCATTCGCCGCTTCTTCGGGAAGCGGATGGCACCTGGCGCATGGACTACGACGACATGGACCGTCAGATCAAGAAGAACCATATCCACGTCGCGATCTTCTGCAACCCGCATAATCCCTGTGGCCGCGTCTGGACCCGTGACGAGATCACAAAGGCGATGGAGGTTTACGAGCGAAACGACTGCGCTGTCATCTCCGATGAAATCTGGTCCGACCTCATGATGAATGACAATGTCTACACCCCGGCACAATCGGTAAGCGACTGGGCACATGACCATGTGGTCGCGCTCTATGCACCATCGAAGACCTTTAATCTCGCCGGTCTCATCGGCTCCTACAGCATCATTTACAATAAGACTGTTCGCGAACGCGTGCAGAGTATAAGCGCGAGACTTGTCTATAACAGCATGAATGTCTTCTCTGAGCACGCCCTCATCGGCGCCTACAGTGAGGAAGGAAACAACTGGCTTACGCAGCTTCTGCCGGTGCTGTCCGATAACGTAAATCTTTCGTATGATGCAGTCAGAAATACGCTCAATGGCGTATCTACGTTCCGTACTGAAGGCACTTACATGATGTTCCTCGACTGCCACGACTATCTTGCGTCTCACAACATGACGCAGAAGGAGCTCCTTCATAAAGGCTGGGATTACGGCATCGGCTGGCAGGACGGCGGCCTCTTCCAGGCACCCGAGTCCATCCGCCTGAACCTCGCCTCCCCGACGAAACGGATCAAGGAAGCCTTCGACCGGATGGAGAAACTGGTGTTCACCGATTAACCGGATTGACTTAAAGCAAAAACATTGTGTTCAGCAGAAGTGGCCGACACGATGGCATTCAAAGGCTATCGTGTCGGCCACTTCTGCTAAGCACCATTTTTTATTTAATATCAAACGCCCTGATATACATGCGTATGCCGAATCACATATTTCGTGATCCGCACGACAGCCCACGGCGTATAGATACCAAGCGTGATGATGCAGAGAATAATCTGCAGCAGCACCATACCAAACATACCAAGTGCGGTACCATCAAATGCCATACGGTCCCTGCCGACGATCGTGTGTCTTGTCTCCCAGCGCTGGATCATGACAATCGTCCACGGCGTCGCGATACAGCAGGTTACTGTGTTAAGAATCGCTGACAGCAATCCATAACCGAAATACTCGAAGCTGTTACCATCGAACTGACCAAGTGTATCCGGCTCACCGGCATAGCAGGTATGCTGCCACATCCATCTCGTCATCGCGACATGCATAAAGAAGCTATAGATGCCGCAGGTGATCACCGTGAGAATCTCCCAAATGATATAATGTCCAAACAGCGATCCGCCCGTTCCCTTGAACTCAAGCCGCTTTCCATCGATCACAGTATGCGCCATCCGCCAGCGATATACGATAACCAGCATCCATGGTGCCGCGAGACCACAGGTCAGTCCGCTCACCAGCACAGTCAGAAGCATATATCCAAGCAGCGTAAACCCTGAACCGTCGAAATAAGACAGCTTCTGGTCAATGCCTACACCACCTGGATTTCCGGCAGCTGCACCGACCGCAGGTGCTTCTGTCTTCACTTCTGCTGCCTGTCTTTCACTCTCTGCTTCTTCCTTTTTGCCTGCTGCCTGTGCCTTCCTGATTGCTTCTTGGAAAGCCGCCTTTTCCTCTTCGGTATGCGGTTCCGTCTCGATGCCTCTGTTCAAAAGCACGACTCTTGCCATTTCCTCGAGGCCAAGTACAAAGGTAATCAGTGAAAGAAGCCACATCAGCATCCTCGACCAGTGGAAGAAAATTCCGATACAGGTAAAGCATGCGAGACACGCGCCGGCAAGCCCGATGTAGCCCCACTGTGACTGCTTCTCACGATTCGAAGAAATCGTCACGCAGGCCGCTGCTGCACCGGCAACCGATGCCGCAACAAACAGCACCCGGAGCAGGAAGGAAAGCAGCTGTACAAGCTTACCGATTCCCGGAATATAGAAAAGTCTCGTCAAGAATCCAATGATTACAGCACCGACAATCATAAAAGCAAGTGGAAGAAATGGACTGATTGCCATCAACTTCTCATAATTTTCCGGTGTCAGATAATCCTTCCAGTTCTTCTTTCCGCCTTCATCAAACGTATCATGAAGATTCGTCTTGTAGGCATTGAACTGCTCCGTAAACTGCCGATGCTTCTCCTGTGCAGTTTCTGCATCCTTCTGGAATTCATCACCGGTTTTCTGAAAGTCCTTTTTGATATCCTTCGCAGCCTGATCGATGCCATCCCCAAGCATAGAGCCGAGACGGTCGATACCGCTGCTCAGCTTATCACCAAGATTCTCCTGCTTATTTTCATCCGCCTTTACCGTATCATTCTCTGGAAGCGGTGCGCCGCAGCTCGGACAGAATTTACTGCCATCCGGCACCTTACTTCCACAATTCGGACAAAACATACCCTTACCCCTTTCGTGTTTTACAACATTCTTAAAATTGCGTGAATTTATAAAGTTTTTATAAATTCACATTCCTAAGAATAGCATATAAAACACAAATTAAAAAGCATAAGAGTAGAAAAATGTCCTCTACTATACTGAGGTCGAGCCTTCCGGTCCTGATATATCCCACGAGCTTTACGGCGAAATAAAAAAGAAGCACCGGTAGTAAGGTCACGGAGAGCGCATTGTCCCGAAACGCACCTTGCAGGTCACCATGCAGAATCGCGATGCAGGCATGCGTGATCCCGCAGCCCGGACATAAATATCCTGTAAGAAGCCGAAAAGCGCACGGAATACCATGCCCTGTGATACTGAAAACCAGCAGATCGATACCACAGAGCAGGATGAACGTGCCTATTTCAATTGTGACTGTACGTAATCTTTGCTCCATTTTTCAGTCAAAATACTCCGATTTCCAAACAAATTTTCTTTATTATATCATGTAAATCTCATGAAACATCCTCCATATCGACATGGAACAGGTTCATAATTTTACAGAGGGGAAGATCTTAAAACCCCTTTTATCTTTCATGCTGCCGGTGCTGGCAGCGCTTTTCTTACAGGCGATGTACGGCGCGGTCGACCTTCTCGTGGTCGGGCACTTCGGGACGAGCGAGGATGTTTCGGGCGTATCGACCGGCTCGATGCTCCTCATGACACTCACAAACGTCGTAACGAGCTTCAGTATGGGCGTAACAGTCGCGCTCGGTCAGCAGATCGGCCGTGGCGAAACAGAAAAGGCCGGTGACACGATCGGCACCGGCATCACCTTCTTCGGCATCATCGCGATAATGCTTACGTTTTTCACGATTTTCGGGAGAAATATGCTCGCGGGTGTGATGAACGCGCCGGCGGCAGCATTTACGCAAACCACGCAGTATATCTCAATCTGTGGTGCAGGTTTCTTAGTCATCGTCGCGTATAACATCCTCGGCAGTATTTTCCGGGGACTTGGTGATTCGAAGACGCCGCTCATGGCAGTCGGTATCGCGTGCGTCGCAAATATTTTCGGAGATCTCTATTTCGTTTCCGTGCTTCATATGGGTGCGGCAGGCGCGGCTCTTGCGACGGTGCTCGCGCAGCTTCTTTCTGTGATCGTCTCGCTGGTGCTTATCAGTCGCCGGTCTCTTCCCTTTGCGTTTACGCGTCATTCGCTCCGTCCGCAGATGGAAATCGTCAAGCGGATCCTCGCGATCGGCTTCCCCATCGCACTGCAGGACTTCCTGGTCGGCATGTCCTTCCTCGTCATCATGGCGATCATCAACCGGCTCGGTGTCGATGCGAGTGCCGGCGTCGGCGTCGCGGAGAAGGTTTGCGGCTTCATCATGCTGGTACCGAGTGCATTTATGCAGTCGATGGCGGCATTCGTCGCGCAGAATATCGGCGCCGCCAAATACGACCGGTCCTATAAGACACTGTCCTATGGCATCCGGCTTTCCTTTATGTTCGGTGTGCTGATGTTTTTCCTGTCGTTCTTTCATGGTGACATCCTGTGCGGCTTCTTCACGAAGGATGCTGCCGTCATCGCACAGGCAGCCGATTACCTGAAGGCATACTCGATTGACTGTCTTCTCACCTGCTTCCTGTTCTGTTTCATCGGCTTTTACAATGGCGCCGGTGAAACACTGTTCGTCATGGCGCAGGGCATCATCGGCGCATTCTGTGTCCGCATCCCGGTTGCCTTCGCGATGTCCCGGCTCACGACCCGCCTCTTCTTCATCGGTCTCGCCACGCCCTGCTCAACCATCACGCAGATCATCCTCTGCCTCATCATGTTCCGGCGGGTGAAGAGAAAATACCACTAAACAAAATATGCAAGCATTGAGTTGCGCACAGCAGAAGCACTCTCATCAGGAGCACCATCCGGTTTTCCTGTACCGTCCGGGCCGCCGAAGCCGCCCTGGCCGCCATCGGGTCCGCCATGACCGCCACCGTCCGGGCCCATGCCCGCGGAGTGCTCATTGCCGCTTGAAGAATCATACGGGAAGGTCGTGTCGGAAAGGAAGTTGTTCAGCGACTCCTCGATCGTCTCCTTGATAAACTCATAATAGGTGCCCGCCTGATAGCGGCCGTCATCCGATTCCTCGAGCGTAAGCACCGTTCCGTCTGAATCTGTGAGACCAAGCGCATTGATATAATCCGCATAGGCTGCCGTCATATCATCAGAAATTGCCTGCTCCTCATCCGACAAACCTGACCGGGTGTTACCCATGTTCCATTCATAGGCTTCATCCGCAGAATCAAGCGAGGTGATCGGACACCAAGCCTGTGAGCCGAGCACTGCATCACTGACACCTGTCACTGCACCGATGGCTTCGAGGTAATCATCATATAGAGCGGAGTCGCCGGTCACACCCAGAAGTGCAGACTGTGCACCGCCGCCGGACATACCGAAGCTGAAGATTGCATCCGTATTGCCGGCAATGTTTCCACTGTTGTATCGAATATATCGGATCGCAGCCTTCAGATCTGTGACACCGGCCGGTGCGCCGGCATCTCTGCCGCGGCAGCTCCTTCTGGCTCGGCAGCTGTTGTTTCCGTCTCTGCTGCTTCGGTCGTCACTTCGGCAGCTGACGTTGTCGCCGCTGCTGTCGTCTCTGCCTGATTTGTGCCGCCACAGCCTGCCAAAAGCATCGCGGAAACTGTCACCACAGAAACCGGTCTCATCATTTTCTTCCACTGCATCATAGTGTTTACCCTCCTGTAACAATAACATTTGTCGTAAGTTTTATTATTACATCTCTGTAATTATGAATATTTCATCAACGCGCTTATAAAGTAATCCTCGAATCTTAAATAAAACTGAAAAAATATATTTTATCCTGAATTATTCATCGAAACCTGATGAAGGTACCAAATAACGAAACTCATAATCCTTAGTGGAATTTTAACTCCTTCAGCGCGTTTGCGCCCGTAAA
>OMZX01000029.1 GCA_900315665.1 uncultured Eubacteriales bacterium | reverse complement strand
TGTGAAAAGGTTTCCTGGTCCTGCATCTTCACTCCTAAATTTATAAACACAAAACAGGACATAGGTAAAGCCTACATCCTGTATTTCCTAATCCGATCGAACGGTACACAGGACGTGGCTAATGTTCACATCCTGCACCGGAGTCATATCAGTCAACGTAGCCAAGCAATCTCTGGGCAACTCTCTGGGAGTTTACCTGATAAGTGCCGGACTGGACACGGGCCTTCAGCTCCGCAACCTTCGATGCGCTGGCGCCCTCTGTCGAGAAGGATTTCCGAAGTGTCTCCGAAACCTTAGCAGCAAACGTATCGTCATCTTCGGCAGCTGCCTTCGATGAAAACTGTGCCTGATCATATTCGGAAGAAATCGAACGAGCGAAATCTGCATCCTTTTTCTTCACCTTCAGGCTGCTTCTATAGCTATCGGAGGTGGAAACGCGGTCAATATAATGATCGGAATAAAAATTGACGTCCATACATACCTCCTTTTATAATAGCCGTAAGCTTCAGATACGCGGTGTTCCTTCACGCGACCCCATGTTCCCTCACGAAGCCTGTATCTGTAAATTCACGACAAATCCCTGTAAACCTTCAGCTCATTTTAATGCCTCATTTTGTTTACACCTTAATTATCGCCAAAGTTTGTGATAACATAAGGGCAGAAAAAAGAAATTGCGAAAATTTTTCGAATATTTTTTGATGTAAGTGTGTCGATATAAATGTAGATGTCCCATTTTTGCTACAAGATGTAGTACAATAGTAGCATTATAGTTTAATTGGAGAAAATCAATGCCGAACGTCCTTCAGGTCCAGAGCCCGAATATCCAGAACAACCCGCAGATCCAGAATCCGTCGATCCGCCCCGAGACCATCCACCAGCCGGTCAACCCGAACGCGGTCGGTCAGAGTGGCGCGGCCGGCGAGTCCCAGCAGACCGGTGCCGGCGGCGTCGGCGCCAACATAAATTTCGAAAGTAACTACCAAAGCTTTATCACCCGCCTCACCGAGGGCATGTCCCTCCCGAAGGAACTGGAGGAGCTTCTTTTCACAGACGGCACAGCGCTTCAAACCAGTGCAGCGCAGCTTGGCGATGTCGAGCTCCGTGAGCTTATGGACAGCCTGTTCCAGGACATCGACATGGCGGACGCCGACTCCCTCGTTCAGTTCATGAACAACCAGCAGGCGTCCCAGGTGAAGTTTTCCGGTGAGTTCTTCGACGGTATCCGCACGATGCTGCAGGACCAAAATATCCCGCAGTTCATGAAGGACGACATCGAGAGCTTCCTAAAAAGCTACAATGACTTTGCATCCGGCGCACATCTCTTAAACCAGATGGAGTCACTCGGCGATGACGTTCAGAATCTAATGCTTCCATCCGTCCGCCAGGAATTTGCGGATCTTCTCACGCAGGTACAGTGGACGGCGAATCCCGGCGAGGTTGAGCATAACACCGATGTCATTAATAATAGGATCATTCCCTTCATTTCGAAGTATGTTTCCGCCACCCACAATTACGGTGCCGTCCGGACAGCCGGTGTGCTGTTCTCCCTCTATGCGGTAAAATACGAAAACGGCGGCAGGAGCCAGCTCGAAGCCCTGTTCAAGAAGCTCTCCAGCAACCCTGCCTTCCGTATGTTCTTTAAGCGCGAGCCGGAGGAGGTCTTCGCCGAGGCAATGCAGAATGCTGAAAAGAACCAGACGCAGGCGGCGGAGCGGAACGGCAATCGCTTCAGCGAAGCCTTTTCACGCTTCCTCGAGAAGGGAACTCAAGGCAGCGCCGGTTCTGAAAGCATTGACCGGTACTACCAGGTGCTGAACCAGATGCTGACCAATGAAAGCGTCTACATGCCGCTTCTCCATCTCCTGATTCCCTTCCGTTACCAGCAGAAAAACGTGATGTCCGAGATGTGGGTCGATCCCGACGCCGAGGGCAACAAGGGCGGCGACGGCAAGGGCAAATCCCAGAAGATGTTCATTAAATTTAATATCCAGGGGCTCGGCGATTTCCAGATGATTTCGCTCGTGAAGAACGGCTCGATCGATATGGATCTTTTCGTGCCGAAGGACCTTCCGGAGAAGCCGGAAAACGTGTCCCGGAGCGTGCAGGATATCTTAAGAAGAAACGGCCTCCGCGTGAATCACTTAGGACTCGACACCAACGTCCGCCCGTTTCGTGTCGACGAGGTCTTCCCGGAGATCCAGGAAAAGCAGCGCGGCATCAACGTCGCCGTGTGACGTGTGTCAATGCTTCCAAATGACAGTAACTGTCAGAGTTTGCTGACTCCGAAGCATAGAAGCAGGTGAAAAGAGTTTGTTTTGTGGAAATTCCTGAAATTGAAAGAAATAGGTAATATTTGGGGACTTTTCGGAGACACAGAAACACTTTATGATAAAAATAATCTAGATGAAGTATGGAGGGAAGTGGAAGGGCTTTCTTTCATACCTGAACCATTTAATAAAGAAAGGACACCGGATGGCAGAGCAGAGCTTGCGAAAAAAGAGAGCGGCAGCGCTCAAATATGATCCCGAGAAAAATGGCGCGCCGGTCGTGGTAGCGTCCGGCATGGGCTATACCGCGGAGAAGATCACAGAAACCGCGATGCGCGCCGGTGTGCCGATCTATGAGGACGATTCGCTGTCGACACTTCTCACGAAGCTGAAGCTCGGGACGGAGATCCCGCCGGAGCTCTATCAGGCCATCGTCGAAATCTATGTGTATTTCCTGCATTTTGCCGATAAGGAAAAGCAGAACGCAGGCGGTGCGGCAGGTGCCGGTGGAAACGGATCGGCAGCAGGCGTGGATACAAATGGGCAGGCCGCAGGTAGTGTATCAGGGGCAGGCGTTGCAGCGGCTTCCGTAGGTGGGACTGCGATGGCAGCAGGGGCGAGTGGAACATCTGGCGTGACACTTGGCGAAAACGGTCAGCCATCCAATGGCGGGGTAGCCAATCCACAAGCTGGCAGCGACCTCGTGAATCAGATTCTTAATGGCATCAGCCAAGGGTAAAAAGAGGTGATTTCAGATGAAGCTTTATGAAATCTCAAAAATAGGAAAACGAGCGGCGGTTTCACTCATGATGACCTTCGCACTGAGCACATCTACTGTTGTGTGCGGGATGGAGGCATTGGCAGCGGACAGCACGGCTGCGAAAGAGGATAAAAATCTCATAGAGGATGTGGACGTCAAGTTCACGGATAATTACGGCGATCCGGGCGAGACGCTGGAGCCGACGATCGAAACAAGCACTGCCGATGTAACCGTCAGCGATATCGATTATAGTAAGGATGCGGATAAGTGGACCCCGGGAAAGGATGTCCGCGTTGAAATCACACTGAAGGCGGAGAAGGCGAAGCACTTCCCGGAGAATGTGAGCCGCGCGAATGTGAAGCTAACTGGCGCGAAATTTATCTACGCCGAGGCAGATGATAACAAGCTGACGCTGACGGTTTATTATACGCCGGTCGAGGTGCTCGAGGCGCCGACGAACCTTCGATGGAACGCGAATGGGACGACGGCTTCCTGGAAAAGCGTTGACCATGCAACCGGCTACCAGGTCACACTCTATGCGGATGATAAGAAGTCCGGAAGCGAGAAGGTTTCCGTGCCGGTGGCGGATTTCGCGTCAAAGATCGAGAGCTCTGATGCAAACTACTTTTTCTTCGAGGTGCAGGCCATCCCGATGGACAGTGCAGAGAAGAAGTATCTTAAAGAAAGTGAAATCGTCACAGGCCCGGAAAACACGAGGCATGGCGGAAAAGTCACCGGCACCGGCGCCAACACCGGAGCTTCGACAAGCTCCGGAACCACGTATCATTCGAACACAAATGGCACCGGCTGGCAGCTCGTGAACACGGACTGGTACTATATTGACGCTGCGGGTCGTGCCGCAGTCGGCTGGAAGCAGATCAACGGCAGCTGGTATTATTTTGACGGGAGTGGCAAGATGCTGACCGGCCTTCAGACCATTAATGGCGGCAATTATTTCCTGAAGCCGAGCGGGGAGATGGCCACAGGGTGGCGAATTCTAGGAGACCACTGGTACTATTTCATGACTGATGGTAGAATGATGACAGGATGGGTCTATAGTAGCGGCAAGATGTATTATCTTGACCAGTATGGACAGATGGTGACCAACACTACGGTCGGAAATTTCCGTGTCGGTGCAGATGGCGCCGTGATATACTAATAGCATGTAAAAACGCGACCGGGTGCCAATGCTTACATCCGGTGCCTGAAACGGATTTGAATTTATAAAAGTGGAAATCGCTGTGGGAAGGAGACCTGCAGCAGGGATGGTTCTTGCGATGCTGATCAAGGGACGGCTCAGTAGACGTGAGAAAGGAAGGACAATGTCTCTGATTAATCCTATAACAGACAAGAGCTATTATGGGCTGACTAAGACGTCTGGCGCTTCACAGGTACAGAACCAGACAGCCGGCGTGGATGGAATGACGGCAGCGTATGCAACACAGGCAGCCGAAGAAACCGGCGCTGTACAGACAAGTACAGATGTGCAGTCAACTTCTGGCATCGGTGCTGATACGGCGAAGGATTTGTCGTTCCAGGCGCAACTTCGTGCACTGACTGCGCAGAATGCAGCGCTCACAGCCTCCTTTGGAAGTACGTCGGGTACATCAGGTGCTTCGTCGCTTTTGGGAAATACTTCGTCTTCCTTTCTGGGAGATCGTCCGGATATTTCTTCGCTTAGCAGTAGCGGAACTTCTTCCCTTTATGGAAATACCAGCCAGGCGGCGATGGCCTCCCTTTTAAGCAGCGGCTTATCCTCGATGGGCTCGCTCCTCGGGAGCGCCAGCGGATTATCGGCGGGCTCGTCCATGTATGGCGAAAGCATGGGAATGACGTCCGGGAGTTCTCTTCTCGGTGGCAGCAGCTTAGGATCCACTGCGTCGACCGTCAGTGCGCTGAATACGATTTATCAGGATACCGTCGAGAAGGTGACGGAGGATTTCAGTGGGACGAGAAGCACCCGGTCGGTTGATTTAAACGCAATTTTTGAAGAAGCCTCTGATCGATATGGGATTCCGTCTCGGATTCTGAAGGCGGTTGCGAAGCAGGAATCCGGCTTCAAGACGACGGCTGTTTCAAACAAAGGCGCAATGGGCGTCATGCAGCTCATGCCGGCGACCGCGCGGTCTCTCGGCGTATCGGACCCCTTTGATCCACGGGAGAATATCATGGGCGGTGCGAAGCTCCTCGCTTCAAACCTCCGGGAGTTCGGCGGAAACCTGAGCCTTGCACTCGCAGCGTATAATGCAGGCTCCGGCAATGTAAAGAAATACGGCGGCATACCGCCGTTTAAAGAAACGCAAAACTACGTAAAGTCAATCATGGGGAGCCTGGCGCGCGATGGAGACATTGACGCGATTGGCTATGTCGGCAGCACGAGCGGGCTGAACGGCCTTCTCGGGATCGGTTCGAGCGGCCTCTCGGATATTTCGTCGGTGCTCCAGTCACTTTCGAGTGCGATGGGCATCGGGATGTCGAGCCTCGGTTCGCTTGCATCGATGATGGGCCTCAATATGACCGGACTTCTCGGGCAGGCGTTTTCCGGCAGCGCGTCCGGCTATGGCGATCAGGACGGCGATGGCAAGCTTGACAGCAGCACCTTCGCAAATCTCGTGCAGCTCATGCGGATTGAGATGATGATGCAGGCCGGCCAGACTCTCGGCAATTTCAACTCGGACGATACATCGAGTATTTAAGCATGAAGGAGGCATTACTGAAAGCAGGTGATGTCTCTTAAACGTATCAATTTATATTAAAGTAGGAGACAGCTATGGTTTTGAAGGACACGCATCGTGCATCCATCAACATTGACAAGGACAACAAGATCCCGGTCCGCGTCGTGCACGGCAACGATGCTGAAAATATCGCGCTGTATTTAGCCGGCGACGAGTACAAGGACACCCGCTACAATGATGTGCAAGTCGATTTTTATGACAACATGCTCGGCATGGTGCGCACGATGTGTAACGTCGTCATCAAGCGGAACCCGAATTATCCGTCCCGCATGGACGAGCAGTGGATGGGCGACTGTACGATCCGCACTGTGCAGGAGATCGTGCAGCGCCAGAAGGATGTCCGTGTCAATGTCTCCATCGAGATTCCTTTCTCCAGTGAGAAGCGGGCGGACTTTTACGGGACCGTCACGAATATTTCCGCCGGCGGTATCTTCATGATCACGTCGGAGGAGCTGGAACCGGGCGAGGTGCTGTCCTTCCGGTACATGTTCCATACGATGGACAGAAGGTATTATGTGAAGACCGTGTGGCGCCGTCCGACCGAGGATGGACATATCGGCTACGGCTTCCAGTTCATTAACCTTCCGTCCGGCGGCGAAGCGGATATCCGCGGCTACGTGTTCAAGGTGCTCCGGGATGAGTATGCGTTCCGTGAGGCGGAGCGGTCACAGTACGAGGACGACATGGCGAAGGTCGGCAACAGTAATCGGTAAGAGGAGAAAGAATGGGATTTTTCGGACGGCTCTTCGGAGGAGATGAGGAGAAGAATACCGGGGAAGAAGCACGGCGGAAGACAGTTTCCGGCTTCCAGGCACTGGAGCTGCAGTCAGCCACCGGCCGGTCCCTTGCGTCCATCGATCCCTATGACGAGGTGCTTTTCACGGAGAATCGCGAGGAAGCAACCGCCAGCATCTCCGTCCGCCGCGAGGGCTCGGTCGAGCCGGTGTCCGTCGTGACCTGTCATCTGCCGAAGGACTCAAACGACCGGACCGAGATGATCCGCATGATGCGCACGCTCAATGAAGACATCGGGGTGGCGCGTCGGAATCATACGAAGGTCCTCCGGGTGCCGACAAATGAATACGATCTATACGCTTACATGCGTAGACGGCCAGCCACCACCATGGATTTCGATGGCATTGAAAGCGCCCTTAAAGAACATAAAAAGGTGCAGGCGATGGATGACCTCGGCACGGCGATCAAGAGTAAGCAGCGCGTCGATTTCTTCATCGCGATGGACAGCCTCTATAATGTGGAGGCCTATAAGATTCTCAAGGATGAATGGAAGAATTACCGAAATGTGATCTTCCATGAGATCGAGCGCGGCAACAACACGCATGTCTTCTGGCGGAATCTCGAGATTCTAAAGATCATTAAAGACACCCCGGAGACGATTCCGGTTGGTCTCGGCATCGTCGGCTCGAAGCCGCCGCATTCCTTAAGCCTTGTATCGGACCAGGAGGGGTCTGTCATCGAAAAGGTATCGGTGCTCATCGGCCGCCCGATGAACACGCGCCAGCTTCTTCTTGATGCCCAGTTCAGAGGGCATTTTAATCTTGTGTATAAAACAGGTAAGGAGCGCGGCATGTCTCTCGATGTGATCCGGAGCTCCGCGTGGGACCTCGCAGCAGAGGAAGCACGCTATCGCCTTTCCGAAAAACAGGTAAAGGATTTCACCAGCATCGTCCAGACGGCAATCGAGATGAACCCGCATGCCTTCGCCTTGAAGGCACCATTTAATGACGAAATTCTCATCCGGAATATGTTCCCTGAAGCGGAAACGGGCCTCGCTGTAGACATTGGCGACCAGACCGTCTACTACTACGGCGACGAAGAGTCGATCAGCCTCCTCGTGGAGGGCGTCAATGACATCCACTGGACACAGGACGGCCCGGGTATGTGCCATATCGACGTGCCCGCTGGCAAGAAAATCGAACTTTACAACAAGATGGCGAAGGATGTCTGCTTAAGGTCAAAATATATCCGCGATATGCAGGAAACCCTCCTTAATAATGAAGAAGTTTCCATCAAGGACGCCTACAACAACATTGTCGACCTCGTCGTCCGCTACAACGCGACCGGCTTCACGCTCGACGACCAGATCCAGCTCCTCCAGCACGTCGCCATCCTAAGGGAAAACCCGTCCTACCAGGAATCCATCGTCAACATCATGACCGAAGCCCTCACCGACGAGAACCCGTACCTAAGCTTCGGCGTGAATGATGAAGAAACAGCTCCGCAGGAGATACCAGAAGACAGTTAAGATAAATCGTCCTCAAGTTGAGGACGATTCCGCAAGGGAGGCTTGCTTCATGAATGATACTGATTGTGTATATACTAAAGAAGAAATCAGACGGTTGCTGAAGCCGGTTTTTCTAAGACATGGCGTCAAACGGGCTGTTTTATTTGGCTCGTACAGCAAGGGCAATGCAGATGGCAATAGTGATATTGATCTCATGGTAGATAGTGGCTTGAGAGGACTTTCCTTTATAGATCTTGTTGAAGATGCCAGGGAAACGACGCATAAAGATATCGATATGTTAGATATCACGCATATCGAAGAGAACTCAAAGGTTGATATAGAAATTAAGAATACAGGAACAGAAATTTATGCGGAATGATATTATCGTTCAAAAAATGCTGAGAATGATCAATACTATTCAGGACTACTGCAAAGATTCGGATTATAGTTCATTCTCAGAAAATTCCATGCTTGTTGAGGCATGTGTCTTTAATCTAAGCCAAATGGGCGAGTTGGTAGCAAAAATTGATGCTGACTTTGAAAAAGAACATACCGAAATACAATGGCGTCAAATATACGGACTAAGAAATCGCATCGTGCATGATTATGAAGGCGTCAATTTAAAACTGGTTTGGCAGATCATACAGGAAGACCTGCCGGAATTAAAAGAAAGCCTAGAAGCGATAAAGTTTGAACAATGAAAATTAACCTTTCGATGATTGTTAAAAATGAAGAACGTTCTGTCCGCCGGTGCCTCCTGGCAGCGGCGGATTTTGTCGATGCGTTCGTGGTCGTCGATACCGGCTCCACCGATAAAACCGTCGAAATCACCGATAAAACCGTCGAAATCATCGAACAGACCGGAAAAGAACTTGGAAAGCCGACGCACATCGGCCATTTCCAGTGGATCGATGATTTCGCTGCGGCGCGAAACTATGCCCTGGAGCTGTCCGAGCGGTATGGCGCAGAGTATCATCTCATGCTCGACGCCGATGAGTACCTCCTCAGCGATAAATATCCGGAGACTGTTCCTAAGACGCAGAACACCCATGCGGATCGACAGGTACTCGAGAAATTCATCACCCGCATGAACGAAAAGTACCACGGCGAGTGGATCGGGTGTGTGGGACGATTTAATTTGCAGAATGTGCAGGGTGTCACAGAACAGACATTGGACTTTTCAACACGGTTCTTTCCGAAGGGCGTTCGATATAGTGGAATCATCCATGAACAGCCGGATGTCACCTGGCAGTTTGTGGCAGGACCGATTTTTGCGGAGCATGATGGCTATCTGCATCAAAATAAGTCTGAAAGAAATCTCCCTTATCTAAAAAAAGCAGTGATGAAAGATCCTGAGGATGCCTACTTTCATTATCAATATGCGGTAGCACTTGATGCAACAGAGCATCAAGCAGAAGCTGCGGAGGAGTACGACAGGTTTTATACGTTAATCAGAAAAGACGCGGTGAAGCCCACACCGGAATTCTATACGACGGGGACACTGAGTTATCTTCAACTGTTATATCGCATGGATTCTGTAGAAAGTCTCAAAAGGGCAAAGCACATAGCGGACGAAGCAGAGAACAACAGTGATTATCAGGCAGATCCGGATTTTTGGTTCTTCCGCGGCATGTTCTATATGAAATATGTGCTGAAAGATACGAAGAAAAATATCGGATATCTTCATTGTATCCCGGAAAGCTATCAGTATTGCCTCAAGATCGGTGAAGGGCATCGGCTGCATGGGGAGATCGGAACAGGTTCCTTCCGCGCACAGTATAATCTCGGCCTCTGGTATGAACTGAACGGACAGATGAAGCTGGCGACAGAATTCTATAAGCAGGCTGCAGAGTATCAATATGAGCCGGCGAAGGCTCGACTTTCGCAAATCACTGAAGCCGATCAAAATTAGAGCGAATTAGAACTGAGTAATATCTGCTTCCAGCTGATCCACTAGGTTTTTCCAGATATAGTTATCCGCTACGATTTTTTTACCGTTTCTGATGACTTCTGCTGTTTTGACAGGATTGTCAAGGATGTCCTTGATGATCGAAGGGAGCATCTTCAGATTTTGCAAATCGTAATAGAAGCAATCCTGATTCTCTTTCAGATGTTCGCGAAGCCATATGCTGTCATCGGTAAGCGGAGCACTGTCACGGAGAAGAGTATTGAAAATCCGGTCATGTGTTCCATCCTTAAACCAGGGCATGACATTTAAGTTGATTCTTGCTTGAGCCATCATCCGGAGAGATTCGGCGAAACTTACGCGATCGGAAAGGATGTGCACATTCTTGCCACTTGTCGCGGGCAGATTTTCCCAACCGCGACCAAGAAGATAGATCTCCTGTCCTGAGGAAATGATGGTTTCGATGACTTTAGTGCGAAAATACATGCGGATATACCAGTCTACCGGCGCGCAATGCTCAAGCATATCACAGCATACCGTTTCATCCGATGAAGAATAATATTCCGATAGCAGACGTTCAACAGCCTGGTCTACAGAACAATGCGGGTAGCTTTTCAAAAAATCGATAACGGTCAGTAAAAAATCCTGTGTGCTTTCTTCAAAACCACTATTTTTGATTTCCTGGATATAATTTTCCGGGTTGTACCAGGTTCCTGAAAATAACAGATTCATTTTCTTCTGATCCCATGGAATAGAAGTGTCGGGAAGAGAGGCTGCATGCGGCATAAAAAAGACATTTGGCATCGTATCATGATGGTAACGCCTGCAGAAGGAAACATGGTTGAGATCACAACAGTAGCGTATAGAACGATCCGTCCGAAAGCGGTTAATCGCACCAAAGCGATAAAGTGGATCCATGTAGATAGAGATAACGGGAATATGATACTCATTCCATAGGTCACAAAAATCCTGGCTGATCGTAGCCATCTGGTCATATCCGATGGCTGCTTGTACCGTTCCCGCCTGCATGAAATTCATCAACGCAGTGAGAGAATGAGGACCGGGAGCAGAAGCATCACGAAGATCAAGGGTGAAGATCTCATGATGCCTTTTTGTAAGTTCCTCCGTGAGCTTCCCCGAAAAATAATTGAAGGATTCAGTGCCTGAGATGAAGAGTATAAAACGCATAGTCATTTTTTCCTAATATATAGAAGATTTTATAAAAGAAACACAGATATCATCTTTATCATAATACCTGTCGAGTCAAGAAAAAAGATAGAATGAAAAATCAAAAATATTTTGAAAAAACACTTATCTTTTATCCTTCTCAGGCGATAAAATATATGTAACAAAAATAAATCATAAACAAAAGTCCTGATCATTAAAGCGAAGCTCCATCAAGCATATAGGATCAAGCGGGGACAGGGAGGTTCTTGCAGGGACGACTACAGGAGGAATTTATGGTTATTCAGCACAACATAGCAGCGATCAACTCGTACAGAAATCTTGCCACAAACACGACAAACCTGAACAAGAACCTCGAGAAACTTTCTTCTGGTTACAAGATTAATCGTGCAGGTGATGATGCCGCTGGTCTCGCAATCTCCGAGTCGATGAGAAACAAGATCAATGGTCTCGATCAGGCAGAAGCAAACGCAAACGACGCGATCGGACTCATTCAGACAGCTGAAGGTGCTCTTACAGAGACTCACGCAATGCTGCAGAGAATGACAACCCTCGCAACACAGGCTGCAAACGGTACGTACGCAACATATGGAAACAAGGATGTAGGCGCTTCTACGACAGCTAGAAACAACATCGAGCTGGAGATGAACGAACTGCAGAAGGAGATCACGAGAATTGCAACCGCTACAGATTATAACGGTGTAAGAATCCTGAACAACTCCAACATGAGAAAGTTCCAGATTGGTGCAACCGCCGCTGAAGTTCTGACACTGCAGGGCGCAAAGATGACAGCTTCTGCACTTAAGGTCAGCGACCTCTATACCAAGATGGGAACTGTATCCGGTGCAAATTCAGCCATCACGACGATTTCGAAGGCAGTCGATACTGTATCGTACTTCAGAGCTACTCTTGGTTCTAAGCAGAACAGACTTGAGCACACCATCAATAACCTGAAGGTTACGAATGAGAACATCACATCCGCTGAGTCCCGTATCCGTGATACCGATATGGCGAAGGAGATCTCCGCTTACACGAAGAACAATATCCTTAACCAGGCAGCACAGTCGATGCTCGCTCAGGCGAACCAGTCACCGCAGAGTGTACTTCAGCTCCTTGGCTAATCCTAGAGATGCTGATTGTTTCAGAGAGGAGGGAAGGCAATTGCCTTCCCTCTTTTTCTTTGCCATAATAGAACTTACAGGATTATGAATAAAGGTTCCAATTACAAGCTTACGGCGAACAATCTGTAATCTAGATGATCGGTTGAAAAGAGGACAATGACATGAAACTATCCCAGGCTATGATCGTGAAAAATGAAGAGAAAAATATCGTACGAGCACTTGCCTGGGGTAAGCGTATCATGTCAGAGCAGATTGTCGTGGATACCGGCAGCAAGGATGATACAATTGCTCTCGCCAAACAAAACGGTGCAGCCGTTTTCGTCATTCCCTGGGAAGATGATTTTTCAAAAGCAAAAAATTCGGCGATTGAACGATGTCATGGGGACTGGATTGCGTTTCTTGATGCTGATGAGTATCTGACGAAAGAAGATGCGGAGAAACTCCCGAATATTATCAGTATGGCAGAAAAGACAGGCTGTGACAGTATCTCTGCATCCCTCCTTGAACTGGATGATGAAGGGAAGGTGTTTGGCGGCGGCACGTTAACCAGATTTTTTAAGAATCAGAAAGACATACGTTATCATCGCTGTATCCATGAACAATTATCCGTTCAGAAAGAATATGACGCGACGAAGGAGTTGACAATCTACCATACCGGTTATAGTGCGTCGGCAAAAAGGGAAAAACCGTCAGATCGTAATATACGATTAATTCTGAAAGAGCTCTCAAAGCATCCGAAGGATGATGAGATGCTAGGCTATCTTGGCGATGAATACCGGGCACGCGATCAATATCGGGAAGCTGTTGAAGCCTATGAGAAGGCGGTTTCATTTTTTCCTTCTGACCTGGAAGAATCTAACCAGAGAGCGGCAGTCACACTTGAACGTCTCTTACAGCTGTACGTTTTTCAGTTTGCCTGGCAAAAACAGCCAAACGGAACGACATCAGATATGAAACATATTTCCTTCGAACAGATACAGGCGTTATATCATAAATCTATAAAACTATTCCCTAAAGAACCCGATTACGATTATATTATGGGAGAGTTTTATTTTGGAGATGCAGAGTATCAGGAAGCGTCTCGATCTTATGGAAAAGCGTTGACAAAGCTCTCAACCTATGGTTTCGAGAATCGAGCGCTCATGCTGATGCCGCACATCAGAGATACCTATGAGAAATATGCCTTTTCTTTATATAGCATCGGACAAATGAAAGATGCAGTGGAAATCGCCACGCAGTGCATCCGCGAAAATCATCAGGCGATGCTTGCCCTAAAGACACTTCTCATGATGTTTACAAAGGATGGCGAAACTCCGTCGACAGTGCAGGCGATTCTCACGTTTCTTTTCAAGATTTATGATCAGAACAATCTTCGGGATAAGATGATACTTTATTATGCGGCTGAAGACGCAAATTGTCCGGAATTTAAAAAAGCTGTTCTTCTGTATTTTACGGATGAAGAACAGGACGTACTTTTACAGGATAAATCAAAGCATACAGAATGATAGTGGCAATAAAAGAGGATATTCGTGGAAATGGATGAAAACGGAATTCGCATAGCAATTACATTTATGCCCTTTGATCGCCCGTGGACGAATGTGGAGCTTATCAAAGACTGCGGGCTGATTCCTTATTTTCTTGCAAAAAATCATGGCTTTACCGTCTATATGATCGGACAGGCACCGGATGGCATCGCTCCCGGGATTTATGGACGCGAGCAAGCCGATGAAATCATTTTCACGTATCCTTATTTTTATTATGTCGATACGCTCCATTTTTGGCTTGTTAAAGAGTATACACAGGAAACGAGGATTTCCATTTTAAAGGAGATCGCCTCGAAGGCAGATCTACTCATCCTTCGCGGATGTCATGCTTCCAATATCCCGCTACCTGCAATTTATAAACAAATCAACACTTCTGGTAAAGTATACTGCGGTCTCGATGCAAACAGTACCTGGATGGACACGATCCTTTGGGATAAGCCGGATTTTCTACAATTTCTTAAAAACACAGATGTGATGGCGACCTCCTGCACGGCTATGGCAGAATATCTATCAGAGAAATGGCCGAAGCATATCGAAACCATCACGAACGGGACTTGTGATTTTTTATCGGTTTTTCAAGAATTTACGCCGTTCAGTCAAAGAGAAAATACGATTCTTACGGTCGGGCGGCTGGGTACAGAGCAAAAAGCTACGGAAGTTTTAGTGCAGGCATTTCTTCTCATCGAAAAGGAGATACCCGATTGGAAGCTGAAACTAATCGGCAGTGAGACGCCAGAGTTCCGGCAGTTCATGAAGAATATTTTTGAGAATCATCCAGAACTTCGAAATCGTGTCATTGAGCCCGGTGAGATTTCAGGTCGTCCTATGTTGTACCAGGAATACAAGAAGGCGAAAATCTTTGCGCTTTCTTCAAGGCTCGAGGGTGGTACGCCCAATGCTGCTGCCGATGCGCTTATGGCGGGGCTTGCCATGGCGGTTACCGATGTTGATGCTTGCGAGGATATGACAGCAGGCGGGCAGTGCGGTCTTGTTTCTCCCATCGATGATGTGGAAGCGTTGGCGCAAAATCTAAGAGCGCTTTGTCAATCGGAGAATCTCGAAACGATAGGAAAGAACGCCTATCGACAGGCAAAAGCGCATTATGATATGGAAAAGAATGTTCGCAAATTATATACACTTCTTTTCCGGGAAAACAATGCTGGCAATACGTTTTGCCAGTCAGGCCCCGAAAACGATGAGCATCGGCCAGAACGAAACGAAGATGCTCTGCAGATTTCCGGAACAGTGCCATCGATAAAAGATGCGACGTATTTTCGAAATATTTTGCCAGATTTTCATCATCCGATTCTCAATAAGAGCTGTATTCCCTTCAGAAATTCTGATCAGATTGAGATTTCTGTCGGGGATCTTCTTGGAAAGGTGCAGTTGCTGGAGCAGGATATTTTTCTAGGTGAAAATTCAATCTCGCTCTCTGCCCGAAAAACTTTTTTCTATTTGATGATCGGGATGCTCAGTCATTTTTCAAGCGTAAAACCAATTCATGTTGCTGAAATTGGTTGCGGTGACGGAAAGATGAGCGCGCTTATTGCAGAAATGGTACAGTATTATCAAGATGATAATTACTTTACGGTGATTACAAATCTTCTCGGGGATGGTAGCCAGGATCAGTGGGCAGCGAATGTTTCAAAAGCGGAATATCCATATCGTCTTTCCTATCTTGCCTGCGATTTACAGGAAACAAATCTTCGGGATAAAAGCTTCGAAATCGCAATCTTAAATGGTGCGGCAAACATAGATGACCCGAAGGCAGTTTATGAAGAAGCGAAGCGTATGACCAAATGTCCCGGATATCTTTTGTATATTCCTTCGATAGAAAAGAAAGCACAGAGCCGTAAGCTAGAGAATCTAGTCAAAGAAGATGAGGGACTGGTATTTCATACCAGTGATCAGCAAAGCATCGCGGTTTTAGTACGTTAGAGAAGCAGGAAAGGAAATAGAAACCTATGAAGATGGAGCAGTCCTTTTTTGAAGAAGAAGTACGGCATGGATTTTATATTAATCCGATGATGAAACGCGGCTGGGCAGCGCAGATGGAGGTGCTACAGGGTGTTGATGATATCTGCCGGAAGTATAATATTCGTTGGTTTTCACACTATGGCACGATGCTTGGCGCCGTACGACATGGCGGCTTCGTGCCCTGGGATGATGACATGGATATCTGTATGCTGCGGGAAGACTACGACCGTTTTGCTGAGGCAATCAAGAAGGAGAATACAGAGCTTCGCCTTTATGGGATGGGGGATGATTGCGATAAGGATGACTTTACGAATCTTATTGCCAGGGTGATGAATTCTGATCATGTTATCGCTGATAAAGTTACGCTCGAAAAATATCATCAGTGCATTTATGCAAGCGGTATCGATATTTTTATTCTGGATTATGTATCGAAAGATAAAGAATTCGAGAAGAATAGAGAGCAACTGGCGGCATCCATTCAAACCTTTACAGGCTTTATTGATGAAGATAATAAAGTGCCGGATGCGATTCATCGCAGTATGGAAGACCTGGAGGTCATTTTTAATCGAAAAATCAATTGGGGAAAGCCTCTGGAACGTCAGCTTCTGCAGATGCTAGATCTTTTATACAGCGAGTGCCCCGTAGATCAAAGAAGCGACGGCGTTGCGCTTCTGCAGGAGGTTTATAATGATTTGAAGAAACCGCCGTTTCATGTGCAGGGATTTGACAGCTTCTACGAAGTTCCTCTGGAGATGATGCAGGTTCGCCTTTCCAAGGGCTTTTTGGAAATGATGAAGATCTATTATTATAATTTTGCGCTTTACTATCGTGGCGGTGGAGGACACGTATATCCATTCTACGAAAAGCAGTATGAGCTTTTTACAGATAAGCATAAGGAAATTCCTTTCAATTATACTTTTGATAAGAAAGACCTTCCGGAGAATCTTCGTGGGGATGAGGTGTTTCCAAAGGAGGAAGTAAAGAATTTTCTAAAGCTTTTAGAGGATAGCTTTCAAATTGGAGAAAAAGTATGTGCAAGTGGCGAATCGCATCAGGCGTCAATGCTCCAATTATTTGAAAACATACAGCAGCTTGCCATTCATGTAGGGACGGTTCTCGAAGCAGTACGGGGCAATGATTTTCCAGCAGTGCATGATTTGGAAGCATATATCGAGGAGATTTATCAGTATTATACGAAGATTCAGCAAGGTTCAATCACAAAGGATGAAAGCTTCCGGGATTTTCAATCTCTGAGAGATCAGTATCAACAAATAAAAGAAAAAATCAAATCGCAGTACCTTGACAGAAAAGAGGTGTTGCTAATCCCATATCGTGCAGCATACTGGTATTCGATGCAATCGATTTATGAGGCACTTAAGAGAAATCTCGATACAGATGTCTATGTCATGCCGGTCCCGTTGCATCATAGAGATGCATTCGGCATATTTACGGATGCTTTTTATGAGGGAAATCTTTATCCTGCTGAGGTTGGCATCACAGATTATAAGACCTATGATCCGGCAAAAAGAGTGCCGGATGAGATCTATATCGGTACGGATTATGATGATAACAATCCTGTTATTTCGGTTGAGCCCGCGTACTATGCTGAGAATCTTGTCAGGTGTACACCGAAGCTTAATTATATACCGTTTATGCTTCTTGATGAAAACTTAGGTAACGACTGGCTGATGGAAAAGGAACTGAAGCTTGCCTTATGCCAGCCCGGTATGGTTCGCTCAGACTATGTTTTTATACAGTCGGAGCACATGAAGGAGCATGTGACCAACGTGCTTCATGACTTTGTCGGTGAAGAAGATCTGCCTGCTTTAGAAAAGAAGCTGGTAACAGAGCATTATCCGGTAATTTCCTATATCGAGTCACTAAAAACTGAAGATCCGGAAAAGAGGACCAGAGATTTTTATTATCTTTCGATTGCCGGAATCTTATATGAGGGAGAAATCTATCTTGATGCATTGAAAGACAAGGTGCAGGAGCTTATAGAGCAGGGAGATATGATTTCTCTGGTGCTTGAACAAAGAGCGGAGGTCACATTAAAGACTGTAGATCAGGAGCTTTATGATCGTGTGCTTACTACACTGGATGAGCTTTGTAAATCTGATCATGTTGCGAGATATTCTGAGCCGAAGGATTTTAACGCGCAGGCAAAGGCGGTAGCGCAGCATGACGCATATTATGGCGATCAGGGACCTGTGACATGGCTTTTTCAACATTTTCATAAATCGGTTCAAATTAACACCTTGGATTACAACAAGGTGTGAGCATTCTCTTAAAGGGTAGTGTATAATATCACATATGAAAAATATGTTTAGTGCAAGGCATCTTACGGATGCATATTTGCGCTGATAGGGGATTCTATGAAAAACTTTAAGCTGACCGCATCGATGATGTGTGCCGATTATGCAAATCTTTCGAAAGAAGTCAGGGATCTCGAGGAGGGCGGCATTGACTCCTTTCATATTGACATCATGGACGGACATTATGTCGATAATTTCGCCATGGGGCTAAATGACCTTTCCTGTATTGCGGGACTCACGACGAAGCCGCTGGATGTGCATCTTATGATCGAGCATCCGAGTGATCGTATCGGACTTTTTCTAGACCAACTTCGTGAGGGAGACACCATCTATATTCATCCGGAAGCAGAATATCACCCGTCGAAGGCAATTCAAAAGATCGTTGACGCGGGTATGATTCCGGGACTTGCGATTAATCCGGGTACTTCTATTGAGACGATTACGGAGATGCTGACCATCGTCGATAAGGTGCTGGTTATGGCAGTAAACCCCGGCAACGCTGGTCAGATGTTTCTTCCATATGTTGGAAAAAAGATAGACCGGCTTCTCAAGATGAAGGAAAAGCGGCATATCGAAATCTGGTGGGATGGAGCCTGCGGTGCGGATAAGATTTTAACCTATGCGCCAAAGGGTGTAGATGGCTTCGTACTTGGCACGACACTCCTTTTTGGAAAAGAAGAATCCTATGGAGATATTCTTCATAGGATAAGAAATTTACAGCTATAGTATAAGAAGTAGTCGTAGAGCCGGAGATCGTATAGATATTCTCAGATATGCATACCGAAGTTCGAATCAGATAAGGCAGAATGCAAAATGGGTGAATCAAATAATTCAAAACAATTGAATGATAAAAGTTTTTGTTTCATTATTTGTACAAATGACGATCTATGGCTTCAGGAATGCATCTTTTATATCAATCAGCTTTCCGTTCCCGCAGGGTATACGACAGATGTTATTTCCGTGCGTGAAGCGACATCTATGGCAGCAGGCTACAATGCGGCGATGCAGTCATCGGATGCGAAATATAAAATTTATCTTCATCAGGATGTTTTCATCCTTAATCATCATTTTTTACAGGATATCTTAGACCTTTTTGCACAGGATCGATCCATTGGCATGGTTGGCGTCATTGGGTGTGAAGAGGATCCCCTCAATGCTTCTTACTATGATCACTGGAATATTGGTGCAACTAAAGTCTGTAATGGAGATGATGCTTTTTCTATTCATCCGTGTGGAGAAGCTTCAGCAATAAAAGCGCATTACGTATCGGCTCTGGATGGAATGTTGATGACGACATCTGTTGATATACCTTGGCGAGAAGATTTATTTGACGGATGGGATTTTTATGATGCATCCCAGGCAATGGAATTTAGGAAAGCCGGTTATAAATTGGCGGTTGCAGCGCAAAATACGCCATGGTGTATGCATGATTGTGGAAACAGTAAGCTTCTCCGCTATGATCATTATCGTAAGTTGTTTTGTGATACTTATGGCTTCAGGTATGATGGAGATGTGACACTTCGCCCAGAAAAGCGGCAAATGATCGGACTCTGCCAAAATATGATGAAGACGATTCTTAGTTTAGGTCCTGGCGATGCAAAAAACGTGGCGTTTTCTCTTAAAACTGGACTTACCGGAGATATCCTTACATGCGATAACCAGCTGAATGCCCTCTATCATGTGATGGAGATTGATCAATATGAGAAGCTGCACGGGCTTAAGACTGAAGACTTGTTCTGGCTAGATAATATGGATGCATCGATGGTTCTTACCCGCTATACAAAGCTTCGCTTCTTATTACGGCGGTTTGAATTTGACGAGATCTCTGAGGATGAGTTGCGGGAAAAGTTATTCGAAGACAGGATTTCTTCGTATGCGGTAGAGATGGTTGCCGGGTTATGTTGCGTGGATGCGGTAAAGATTCGGGCGGCAGTCTGCGTAAATGATAAATCGCGAAATGATCATGAAAAGAAGAACAGTCTGGAAATTCATCGTCAAGTGAATATTTGTAAGCCAAATGATATTCCTCCAGTGAATCTCACGAAATATGATAAAACGGACGAAGTAATACATGAATCATCAAAGCATGCAATCGTGCAGGATCATAAAATATGCTTTATTGCCTGCACAAATGATGCCGATGCCCTGAAGGAATGTAAGCTATATATTGAAAGGCTTTTTGTCCCGGAAGGATACCAAACAGAGTTTATCGCGATAGAGCATGCACCGTCTATGACATCGGGCTATAATGCGGGAATGTCTGCATCCGATGCAAAATATAAAATTTACCTGCATCAGGATGTCTATATTATCAATCGCTGGTTCCTCTATGATATTTTACTGATTTTTCATTCGGATGATGGAGTCGGCATGATCGGCATGATGGGAACGTACAAACTCGGCGCAGAAGGCGTTATTTGGAGTCAAGGTGCGGTTGGGAATCCGATGCAGCGGAGCGATCTTAGAAGGCTGCAGGAAAATGTACTACATGTGGATCAATCTGAAGAAGCTCTTCGCGAGATATTTTCAACATCCGGTACTTCGGTAATCGTCGATGCAGCGGATGGCTTTTTGCTTGCCACACAGGTAGATATTCCATGGCGGGACGATATTTTTGACGGATGGGATTTCTATGATTGTTCGCAGGCAATGGAAATGAAGCGACACGGCTATGTCACGGTTGTTCCGCAAATGGCTATGCCGTGGTGTATGCATGATGACGGAAGAGTTCTTAACCTGATTCGGTTCGATCATTATCGCAAGCGGTTTCTTAAGGAATATAAGAAGGAGCTGGAGCATGCTAAACCGATGGATGCTGTGAAGGAATTGGTTCCTCTCTATGAAGCTTCAGAAAAACGGGCGCCTCTTATCACAGTTCGGTTAAAGGAGTTTCAAGAGAAAATAAATGTACGACTTACATCCCAAAATGTCGATGAGTTTTTGAAACTATGGCAGGAGCTAAGCGATAAGAAATTTAATTTCCTCAGGGTTGGAACCCAAATGTACTACCAGATTATGCTGATTCTTCAGGCGGTGGATGCAGAAAAGAACCAGAATGAGGCGCAGACTTTTATTCAGTGTTGTCATACAGCAGATGAGCTTTTTCACAAATTTGAAATGACAAATTATATGCTGCATCGAATTGAACTTCTGGATGGCGAACCGCAGGAAGAGGCGTATCAGTGGCTCTATACGCATAATATTTCTGATACATTCTGCGACGTTTTACTTCAGTCAGAGCTTATGATTTTTGGTGATGCATCGATGATTCTAAAGAGAATCGCAGAGCATAAAACAGCTATTGAGTATCCTGCAAGCCAGGAAAATGCACCTTCAGTTTAGAATTCAATAAACATAAGGGAAAGAGTAGGAAAGCTTAGGTATGGAAAGAATCAATTTAATGACTTCTTGTGATGAAAATCTGATTAAGCAGTTGTTTGTGCAGATGCAATGTCTTCAGGACTATTTGCAACATGAAGTGTTTATCTTCTACAGCATGGCACGGACCGAATGAAGATGGGAGATAGCCTTCTGGAAAGATTTTGTGAAGCGCTCCCCAGTATTCATTTCCATGCAGTAGAGGCGCCGAACGAGACTGCATACCAGGAATTAGCATCCTATGGAGGTGGGTGGAGCAGCGCTGCATATTATAGTCTGAATTGTCAGGAATATCTTCCGAAGGAAATCGATAGATGTCTCTATTTCGATGCGGGTGATACCCTGGTCATCGGAAATATTGATCCCTTTTATTTTATGGATTTTGAAAATAACTTTATGGGCATCATGCCGGTATCGGTTCAGTATTATCTGGATGGAGCAAATAAGGTTTATATGGGCTATGAGGAAAATGATCTTTTTGAGAAACGTGCTAGAAGTGTAATCCTTCGTGGGCTTTTTAATGCCGGATCTTATATGATGAATCTTTCACTCATGCGGCAATATGGATACACAATGCCTGATATACTTTTGCTCGCTAGAAAGCTTGCTGAACTGGAAGGTAAAAACAGTAAAGTATATTGGGGAGATCAGGGACTTTTGGGCGCACTTTATGTTGGTCATATGAAGTTGTTTTCCATTGAAGATCCGGAATTTATGTTTGCTATGCCATATAATTTCTGTATGTGGCATTACGATCAGGATAACAGTGATCCGGCATATCCACCAAGTGTGATTCATTATGCCGGTGCTTTGAAGCCAGCCGCAGTAAAATATGACAGGTTTTTCCCGCTTTTTCAAAAAGAAAATAATCTCCATGAGATGACAGAGCTAAAGCCTTTGCAAAGAAAGTATTATCAGTACTGGAGAGAGGAAGCAGAAAAGGCTGAGAAGACAATACGGGATATCGGCATCGAGAAAGAACTTCTTGCATTTTAAATTCGCAAAAAATCATAGAGCAGAAGATACGGGAGAAGCGAATATACCGCTTCTCCCGTTTTTTTGTTATAGTATGGGTATGTGGCTAATGTAAGCAAAAGAAGAAATAGAAAGGTTTAAGAGGCATGCAGATTTGGACAGAAGACTCAACAGTAGGATACACATATTGGTCTCTGATCAATAAAGTGGTTTTTGGTAATGCCTTCACGGTGAAGAAATTTAATGGAAATAGAGACATAGAATTTACGCTTGAAAGCGGTGCGGAGTCTAAAGAATTTATCGCGATTATTCTTGATGATATGAAGGATAATCCATATACGGATTTGACATATAGAAAATGCATGGAAGCAGCTAAGAGAAATAATCAGGAAGGTTGCAATATACTGCTTCCTAGAAATGGCTGTACAGAGAGAAGCTTTCTAACATATGAACAACTGATATCTTTAGCAGGATTAAGAAATCCGACCATGATCAATGAATATCACGACATCATGTCGCATAGTGAAATTCTAGGCAGCATAGAAAAATCAATCTTAAACAAATATAAAAGTGCAGAGAATGAAACAAGTGAACGTAGATATAAAAATCTCCTTTCGAAGCTGACTAATAATACTTTCAGTCATATTGTGGGAAACGAAATAGGAATTTGCTGGATCAGAGACTGCTGTGATGCCGCTTACAAATCCTGTGACCAATATGAAGAAAGCAATATCGTTTCAAAGACATTGGATATTTTAAGACGATCAGAATTTGGGATGACTGTGAATGATATTTATGACGGCCTATGTGCATATGTTCAAAGAAACTATCATGTTACAGAGTTCGACGATAAGTATAAAAACTTTTTCCAGAAGGATAATATCAAAGAAAGCCATATCATCATTATGGCGGCTCAGCTTTTGGATGAACAGAGTGGTTACTGGAATTATGAAAGAATCTATAAGAGGTTTCGGCAATGAATCATTTGTACACCAACGTGGATGGGATAGGCGGTAGAAGACTGATAAAGAATATTGATGCAGAGTTTAATTATAAGGTTTCCACGGGCTCCTTGCGCTTTGATGATAGGGACAAAAAAATTTTAGAAATAATTGATCATTCTACACTAAATTCTGCGGGAACACATATTGATACACCTTATGCACAGCATGTCAGCCTTGATAAGATTTCTAGCGGGGCTAAAACTGCGATTCTTGCAAATCACTCCGAAAGTGAAGAAGTAGTATCAATTGAAGAATGTGGCGAGAATGTTTTAAATCTCCTTTTTAATGATTTAGACGATAAAAATTACTATACATCCTATTGCCTGGCACCGGATTATTTAAATAAAGAGATCGAAATCAATGGATCTAAAAAAATATATAAGAGCGTGTATGAATTGCTCGAGGTTTGGAAGGATAACTATGATTTATGATGTTATAAAGCTTCAATATTTTGGCAAAGAGGTTTATCTTCATTTCCGCGATCGAATCACAATGGTTCGTGGTGATTCCGGAACTGGAAAGTCGTTGATCTTCCAGATATTAAGACCGTTGAAGGTTTCGGAGCAGTACAGAAATATAGAATGCCTGAACTATGAATCGATGTCTCTGTTGGAAACGCAGGATGAAGTTCTGAAGCAATTAGAAAAGTACAAAAATAAACTGGTTGTTATAGACAATGCGGAGCTGCTATTGAATAAATCGAGTCGTACATTTATTGCGAATGATGAAGATAACCAGTACGTTATCATTGGACGGAATATTGAAGGTCTCGGCGTTATGAAAAAGGGCTTCTGTAGAGTCGTTGATGAGGGAAAGACAATAGAGCTTCAATATGAATATGATGATGCTTATTTTAAAAGAGAACCGTTGAAGATAGAGGCTTTTTGATACCGCTGAATGGTGCTGCGCATTATCTGTGCACAGTGCTTTTACGAAACGAGGATAGTCAAATGAGGATGGATCCTTCTTTTCTGGAAGAGGAAACGAGGCATGGTTTTTTTATTACGCCGATGGTGAAGCGCTGCTGGGCAGCGCAGATGGAGATTCTTGCAGGCATCGATGCAATCTGTCGGAAATACGGGATCCGGTGGTTTAGTCATTATGGGACGATGCTTGGTGCGGTGCGTCATGGCGGATATGTTCCGTGGGATGATGACATGGATATCTGCATGCTGCGGGAGGACTTCGAGCGCTTTGCGAAGGCGGTTAAAAAGGAGGGAAACGAGCTTCATTTATATAGCCTTCTTGATGATCCGGAAACAGAACGGCAGAATGAAAGCTTTGCAAGCATCATCGCGGTTGTCAGAAATACGGATCGGGTTTTAGTACCGAAGGAATATCATGAGAAATATCATGGTTGCTATTTTCCGGTCGGTGTGGATATCTTTGTCTTTGATTATATTTCGAAGGATAGTGATTTTGAAAAGAATCGCTTGGAGGTAGTTTCTTTACTGGAAAGTCTTGACCTGGAAATACAGCGTAAAAATGATTTATCTTCTGATACGCGTGAGCTGCTAAAGGAAATCGGGAGAAATTACGACTTTAAGTTTCATTTTGATAAGTCTTTAACACGGCAGATTTATGTGCTCGTAGATAAAATCTTTAAGAGCTGTCCGCTTGAGGATCGGAGCGATGGCGTAGCACTATTACAGGAGGTTTACAACCATATGAAGAAGCCTCCGTTTCATGTGCAGGGCTTCGACAGCTTCTTTGAGGTACCGTTTGAAGAGATGAAGGTTCGTCTTTCGCGCGGTGTCCTCGAGATGATGAAGATTTATTATTATAATTTTGCCTTGTATCGTCGTGACGGTGGCGGACATCAGTATCCGAGCTTCGAGCGGGACCTTGATGCTTTGCGGGCGGAAGGGGCGACGCTTCCTTTTACCTATACATTTCATCCGGAGGAACTTCCAGAGAAGCTGCGCGGTGATCGGCAATTTCCGAAGGATACGATGCGGCAATTGCTATCGCTCTTAGAAAAATGCTTCCTTCTGTTGCAGCGTACCGAAATCTCGGCGCGCGATACAGTGCTACAGCTTCTACAGAATATTCAGCAGCTGTTGATCAGTGCCGGGAATCTCCTCGAGCAGACGAGAGGCGCTGATTTCCCGGCAGTGCATGAAATTGAAGGCTTCTGTGAAGAGATTTACCAGGCATATACGCTGTGCAGCGAAGATCCTTCACGGCAGCAGGCAGATGACGATGAAGTAGATGGCAATGCCTTAAAAGATGCGGTGGGAGATGGAACTGATCTCGATACAAAGAATCAGAGAGAGGTAATTGCTAAAACCATCCGTACACTATCTGATCAGTATTTCAAACTTGAAGAAAAAATCCGTGAAACTTATTTGAATCGGAAAGAAATTCTCATCATCCCATACCGGACAAAGTATTGGTATGCGATCAAGACAGTATATGAAAAGTTTGCTGCGGACGATCAGACGGATGTCTATGTGATGCCGGTGCCGCTGCATCATCGTGCTGCCTTTGGGGAATTTCTGGATACCTTCTATGAAGGAAATCAATATCCGGAGGATGTTCCGATCACAGATTATCGACAGTATGATGTGGCAGGCAGAGTGCCAGACCAGATTTACATTCAGTCAGCCTTTGACGGGAACAATCCGACGATTTCGATTGATCCAGCATTCTATTCAGATCAGCTTGCACAGTGTACGCCGTGCCTCATTTTCGCGCCATGGATGCTCCTCGATGAAAATCTCGGCAGAAAATATCAGGGATCACTTTTTGAATGTTCTAAAGGAATTTGCAGGGGAAGCGTATTTGCCGGAATTCGAGAAAAAGCTTGTGACCGACAACTATCCGGTTCTTCAATATATCGATTCATTCATCTTAGAAGACGATCCCGTTTCCAATCGTAGAAATTTGTTGATTGAGGGTAACAACGCTGCATTTCATGATACTGATCTGACGGCTGACTACACAGAATGTAAATGGGATTTTTATTACATTTCTGTCGCCGGCGTACTTTACGAGGGAGAAGCCTATCTTAAAGCGATGACAGAGAAGGTGGAAGAGCTGGCTTCATCCGGCGATGTCATCTCACTGGTTGTGGAGGCACGTGCGGAGACGACATTAAAGACAGTGGATTCTGCGCTCTATGATCAGCTTTTCGATGGTGTTAGAAAACTCTCGGAGAACGCTTCTGTTACCGTGATGAAGGAGCCGGAAACACCGGAAGAGCAATATCAGGCTGTCTCTACCCATGATCAATATTTCGGTGACCAGGGACCGGTGACATGGCTTTTCCAGCATTTTAGCAAGCCAGTTCAGATCAATACAATTGATTACAATAAGATGTAAGTGTACATATGTAGGCATTAGGCGAAGACACGGGTTAGGGGGACTATGAAGGTTCTGTATCTGGATAAAGACAGCTTCTGTGCAGAGGATTTTCTGGAGGCGCTTTCGCGGTATGAGAGGCGTGGCGAAAAGACGGAGGTCGTGCGGTGGCGCTTCGAAAATCAGGGCGAGCGGGAGAACACGGCGGTGGAGAAGGCACTGACGGATGCGATTCGGAAGGAGAAGCCGGCTTTTCTGTTTAGCTTTAATTATTATCCGCTGGCGTCGACGGTGGCGAACCGGGAGAAGGTTCTGTATGTTTCCTGGGTGTATGATAACCCGCAGTCGGCGCTTTATTCTTACACGATGATCAATGCTTACAATCGCGTCTTCCTGTTTGATTCGGGGATGACAGCGGAGCTTCAGAGGAATGCGATTCCACATGTGTATTACCTGCCGCTTGCGGCGTCGGTGCAGCGACTGGATGAGCTGAAGGTGAGCGCGGCAGATCATCAGAAGTATGATGCGGAGGTGTCTTTCGTTGGGTCGCTCTATACGGAGGAGCATACGTTTTTTGACCGGATGGCGGGGAAGCTTGATCCGGAGACGAAGGGGTATCTCTGGGGACTCATGCGGGCACAGCAGCAGGTCTATGGTGTCGACTTAATGCGTCCGGCGCTCCGCAGTGATGTGCTCGATGCGATGTTTTCGGCGCTTCCATTACAGCCGAGAGGTGACAGTGTCGAGACAAAGGAATATCTGTATGATGACTATGTGCTGTCACGGAAGCTGACGTCTGTTGAACGGACGGAGTACCTTGCGGCCATCGGAGAGAAGCATCCGATTTCTGTATATACGAAGGATGCGGGATTTTCGGTAAATGGTATCACCAACAAAGGCATGGTGATGTATTATACCGAGATGCCGCTGGTCTTCAAGTGCTCGAAGATCAATCTGAATATTTCGCTTCGCAGCATCCGGGATGGTATCCCGCTTCGTTGTTTCGACATCATGGGTGCCGGCGGTTTTCTGCTGACGAATTTCCAATCGGATCTGCTTCGGTTCTTCGAACCGGATAAGGATTTTGTCTATTTTGAGAGCGAGGCAGATTTGCTCGCGAAGGTTGACTACTATCTAGCCCATCCGGAGGAACGGGAAGCAATCGCAAGAAACGGATACAATAAAATACGCGATGGTCATACATTTGACCATCGCGTTCACGAGATGATGGAAATTATTACAGCTTCTTGAAATCTGACGCCGGGTGTTTGCAGATCGGGCAGATATAATCCGCCGGGAGCTCCTCATGCGGATAGATGTAGCCGCAGATCGTGCAGATCCAGCCGACCTTCTTTTCGCCTGCCGCATCGGCTTCAGTTGCCTTCGCTTCCGGCTTCGGCTTGATGTTCGCAAAGTAGTAGCTGTAGCTGACGGACGGAGTCTTTGAGAAGACTTCTGCGTCGGTGATCTCCGCGATGAACATCATGTGACTTCCGAGGTCAACAGACTTCGTGACATGCGCAGAGAGGTAAGCATTGGCACCGGTTGTGACGTAGGGGATGCCATTCGCTGCCAGCTTATACTCGAACTTCGCGAGGGAATCCTTCGCGAACTTGTCGACATCCTTGCCGCTCTGATAGCCGAAATGCTCGAAGGTTTCGAACTTCGCATCCTCTGATAAGAAGGTGAGGTTAAACTCGCCGGTCTTCATGATCATGTCGCAGGTGTAATCCGCCTTGTTGAGGGAGACTGCGACGGTCAGCGGATCCGATGCCGCCTGGATACCGGTGTTAATGATACAGCCGTTCAGTTTATCGCCGTCCTTCGCCGTGATGACGAACAGACCATAGGTAAAATTTCTCGTAACTTTCGTGTCCATGGGAAGCTCCTTTCATTGATTTGATGAGTCTATCTTAGCACAAGGACAGGCATATTATCGATGGTATTCTCCCAAAACATCGACCATAATGGGAGAAAAGTGGGACAAATTGGGAGATTATGCTATGAGAAGCTTTGATTATACACATCTTAAGGATCGCACATGGGATTCGGAAATTTTATCTTATGTAGCCCAAATTCACGAATATAAAGGGAAACAGGAATTATATCTTCAATTTAATGGCTCCTGACCCCAATGCTCATAGACCCCAAAATAGGAATATCGAAGCTTGCGCATAAACGGTTTACTCTACGGTTTAGTACACTATTCCACGGAATATTCTACTTTTATTCCACTTTTCAGTACATCATTCTTCTAAATGTTCCACTATACCGTCATCTCCGCAGCTTCTTTAGCCAGCTTTTTAGCAGAATAATAATCATTGACAGAAATTTTTAAAATTTTACAAGCATCTTCTATGGATGCGTTCAAACCATCGGCAGCATTCTCAACGGCTTTTACTAAAACTTCTGCTCTTGCAACAGAATTACTATATTCAACATAAGTAGTCATCGCAGTAGACATATGTTTTCTCCCTTCTTCTGTTCTCTTCAAATAGTAAGTGCGCTCACGAAGCTCATCATAATACATATCTTCCGGATTCTTACATTTCATATCGGCGATTAACCTGCCAATCGGAGTCGAGATATCGTTATAAAGTCCATTAACATAAATAATGTGACTGCCATCCTTAACATTTTTGACAGCTTGATTTTTATCATGATTTTGCAATAGACATCTTTCTACATGATATACGGACCATCCAAGCTCAAAATGATCATGATCTGTAATGAAAATCACAAAGCTGTCAGTCAGTTGTTTGGAAACAAGATCGCTCGACAGTTCATTATTTGTATCCAGCATAGCGGAATTATATCTTGCCCTTATGACAGATGCGCCTTCTGAACCATTTTGTATTTCAATGTCATATTTTCGGCTCTTATCATCTTCCGAATAGGCGTCGCATCGTATTGATCGACCAAATAAATTCTTTAACTCCTTTTGTGAGGTCTCCTTGGTTACGACAATGCTTTCATCATCTAGAATAATTCGCACCATTCTTTGGACTACCGGAATATTATCCTCCAGTGCAGTGCTTAGAAACACATCGTCCATATAAGTAAGTTCATCTATGGTTTTGCTCGGAATATTATATC
>OMZX01000025.1 GCA_900315665.1 uncultured Eubacteriales bacterium | reverse complement strand
GCAGATGTTTAGTGATGAAATCCGGGAGATTTATGGTTTTTCACGCTAAAGAGAACCATCCTGCAATATGGGATTTTCCGTATCGAGCAGCCGATGATCGCTTAAGGATCATGGAAAATGCATCCGTATAACTAGTACAAAATCGGACTATAGTCCGATTTTAGACAATATGAAAAATTCACCGACTATGATAAAGTGTCGGCATGAGATAAAGAAGTAAAGCATGTTTCACTTCTTCCATCTCATGTCGATTCTTTTTTTATCAAAAAGATGCCAGGTGAAATGAAGCACCAGAAAGGTTTGAAGCACTAAGGGATTTAAGTCGGCTGAGATAGAAGAAATCATTCATTTGATGGATGCAGGATAAGGAGGTTCTTATGAAAAAAACGAGTACGCGTACAAACAGATGGTTTCAGGTTCTGTCAACCGTGCTATGCATCCTCATCACTTTTTTCTGCCTGTATGTCATAGCGATATCCATTCATGAAAAAAAGACAGGCACACCACACTTTATTTTGGGATGGAAACCGGTCCTCGTGCTATCCGGATCGATGGAACCCACAATTCCTAAAGGCGCACTCATGATCGTGAGAGAACAGACAAACGATCCGGTGCCCGGAGACATCATTCTGTTCCAGATAGAGGAGAGAGAAAAACGATATATGGTTGCCCACCGCTTCCTAAGGAAGGAGGGCAGCCGCTATATCACAAAGGGGGATTACAACGAGACAGAGGACCCGGGCGGGATCAAACGAGAGGATATCCTGGGAACGGTTATTTATGTTCCTTTTGTTGATACCTTGGAGGAAGCTCGTAACGGGACATAACAAGAAAGGAAAACACATGAAAAAAAGAAAATTTGTCGGCGTGCTGATGGCGTTTACGATGCTGTTCACCCTGACAGGTGCATACGCGTATTTTACAGATAAAGAGGTAGGCAAGGGCATCATTGCCAGTTCAGCGAGTTTTTCAATCCATGTCGATGGTGATCCGTTTCAAGAAACACCGAAGACCTTTGAAAACCTTGTTCCGGGTGATGAACAAGACCTTTCCTATTCGGTAAGGAATGATTCTTCGGTACCAGCTAAGGTGCATACCCTCATTACTGTAACGATATCGAAGCCAATTACAGATGAACTTCAGTGGAAAATCATCAGTAATGATACGACGAATCCGGAGACAGGCGAAGCAATCGAAAAGGATGGACAGTTCTATGTGAAGGCAGGTGAAAATGAGAACCAGGGAACGAAGGCGCTTGAGGATGGAAAGCTGTATCTTCTTTCGAACGATACGATAGATGGCAAAACAGTAATCCGTTATATCATCGATCATAAGGTAATCGCTGCAGGCGTTAGGGATGATGTCAGTCTTAAGCTCAAATTTTCTGAGAATGCCGAAAACATGTACAAGAACACCAGTTGTACGGTCGATGCCGTCGTGTATGCCATTCAGGATAAGTATACAGATAAACTGAGCTTTGACCAGATTCATGAGATGGCAGATCCAAACGTAGAAAACGGGTAAATACACATGAAACGTTATCTCGGATACGGAATGCTCAGTCTTAGTCTCATCCTTTTACTTTCCGGGGCAAGTGCCTACTTTGTGGATCGGCAGACGATTCATATTACGGCAAAGACGGCAGCCGTATCCCTGAAGACGGGGCCGGTTACGATTCAAAGCTTCCCGGAGGAGATTCTCCCGGAAAGTACGGTACTTTTATCACTTCCGGTTTGGAATGAAAGCAGCGTTCCGGTATATCTCAAGGATGACTGGAGTATTCAGCTTTTTGATCAGGAAGAAAAAGAACGGATTACACTGGAAGGAGGTGCGGGAGGCTGTCGGATTGAAAAGGGTGAAGAGAAGCTTCTTACCTATACGATGCGGTTTCCAGGGCAAATGACTCTTCCGGAAGGGAGGATCGATGTCACAGGAAGCATTAATCTGACAGCCAGTACCGGGAAAGGCCTGCTTCGTGGCTTTACCTTTGGTCCGGTACGGAATCCTTTCTCCTTAACCGGCGATGATGCACTGTTTATACCATTTCGGAAAAAGGATATCCGGTTTACTGCAGATGTGGAGCCGGCGCAGGGTTTCGCACCAGAAATCGTCAAGCATTATTATCGTAGTTCAGATACGGATATAAAGGCCGGGCCGGATATGAGCTGGCAGATATGGAACGATGAAACGCACATCGCCACGGTAACATCAGAAACTTCCCTTATCCTACGGTATGAGCTTGATTTTCCGGAAGGAACCGTACGGTCGCCGATTTACAGCTTTCAGCTTATAGAGGGAGAGGTAGTGAAAAAGCAGTATGATTATCTCACAGGAGAGCTGGAGGGGTAACCTGATGATGAAAACGCGATGCGAAAAGCATGCATAAAAAGAGCATGAAGATGCGATGGATCGAGTATGAAATAGAAAATGATGAACATGAGAGAAAAATGTAAAAGAAATAGGCTGCGGCCTCCGGTACTTGTCCTTACGCTGCTTTCCTGGTTTTCCCTCACCACGACATATCCGGCTTTTGGAGAGGAGATGTCCTGGGAACTCTTTCATATCAGAAAGGATATTAAAGATTTTACCGATGAAACAGCGGGAAAAGAAAACAAAGAAAAACCGGAATATCATATTAAAAGTGTACCGCTAGGGAACAGGCTTCTGATTAAGGAGGATGCAGAGGAGACCACCTATCTGCAGGCCGGATGGGATAACCTTGGGAAATATTACAGTATCACCGGTCTTTGGAATGACAGAGGAATTCATATGAAATATATCGATACTTTAGGTATGGAAGAGGAGGAATTTGTCCAAAGAAACGGAAAAGGATATCGGATCGGAAAGGATTTCGGAAGGGCTTTTACGGCATTGTCCGGGATGCTTCCGGCTATGACAGAGCCTGAAAACTATAGTGGATACCAGTGGTATCTTAGAACAGACCAGGGAGAATTGCCTGATGGAGACATTGGTGGAGCACTGGAACGTGGAAAAGTACTTTCTGGTGAAACCAATGCGGTCTTTCAGCCGGACAAAAGCTATGGCGATCGTGCCTTCTTCTGTATCGGAAGGATCGGAGATCAGACAGGAACAGAAAGAGAGGTTCTTCTCGGAGAGAAGTATGCTGTTTCGTATATAGCATTTCCGAAGGCAAGAGACCTTCTGTATGAGCTTGTATGACAGGAAGGGATACGATGAACAGAAAGAGAATCATACTATTTCTGATGGTCCTGTCGCTTTTTGAAAGCACATCTGTTAAGGCGGATGAAGCCTGTAAGACCTCTGCCTATGTTTTCGAAGACCCCCATGATTCGGAGCTCGCGATGCTTCAGGTTGTTACAAGAATTCCGGAAAATTTTTTTCGTGTTGGAGATAATGCAGTGACAAGACTCAGGATGACGGATGCGCGAAGGATGATCTTTCCTCTTTCGGTTTATCAGCCAATTACGGAAGCGGAAAACGCTATGAAGTGGGAGTATCTTTCCATCAATCTGAACGCTGAAGCGTCATATTATGCGACAGGAAGAAGACCACATGGGGACAGTCAATTCCAAAAGATTTACTGGAATGAGCGGAACTTTAATGAAAAGGTGTATGAGGATGGCACACCAGAGTTTTTCGGAAATGTTCAAAAGGGTGATGATGAAGAAGCAACCTATCAGTGGCTTCTTATCTCAGAACTTTCAAAGAAACTGATTCCGGACGACGTCTTCCAGAAGAATAGTCTTACACAATCCTCGAAAGACCAAAGAAAAGTTGAATATAGCGGCAGCGTTCCGGTTCGATTTCGGGATGGGTATTATGGCATTTCCTATCATTTGAACCGACCGGATGGAGTCGACACAGAGAACCATGGCTTTTTTCAGGAAAATCTCACGTATATTTCTCTGCCAAAGCTGGAAAGTGAGGATGCCCGATACAGCTTTGTGGGCTGGCAGATTGAGGAAACGGAGGGAAGTGAAACACTAGAGGGTCCGGCAGAAGGAGAAACGGGTGTCATCGTGATACCGGGGCATGAAGATGATGAAGAGATGGGATATAACGGAAAGGAGATGAATATGAACACGAATCGGATACAAAGAAAACGATATAGCCGGTTGAAGATCCCGGAGACAGCGGATGAAGAGGACATGGAGAAAGTGGCACCCCTCCGCGACCACAGCCCGTCAGTGCTTATTGCAATGGATGCGGAAGAAGCAGAAAAATCAACAGAATCAGAAGAGCCTGAAGTAGAAGGGCTGGAAGTTGCAGAAAATCCGGAAGTTCTGATGCGGATTGCGACGGAAAGTGAAATTCCACTTTTTCCGAAATAATCGTACAGGCCCTCGTGGGAACGTGCTATACTGAACAAATAAAGAACAGGAGGACTTTATGGATATAGCATTTACCACGCCACGGATCGAGGATGCGGAAAAGATCGCGCCGTTTTACTGGATGCGTCCGAATAAAACCTGCGATAGTGGAGTTCTGGATACCTTTCTTTGGGCTGATTACTATCAGCTTAAGTATGCCATTGTTGATGATGCTGCGATTCTCACGCTCATGAAGGATGGGGATGAATATTTCTCCTCGATGCCGTATTGTGCGGAGGATACGCTTCAGAAATATTTTTTACTTTGTCAGCAGTATTTTAATGAGGTACTGCATAAGCCGCTTAAGATCTATCTTGCTGATGAGGAGGCGGTAATCACCTTAGGACTTAAGGAGGATGACCGTTACCTCGTGAAGGAGGAAGAAGATCTAAAGGATTATCTCTATACGGGAGACGATCTTCGGAATCTCCCGGGAAAGAAATTTCATAAGAAGAAAAATCTCGTGAACAAGTTCTTCCGGGAATATGAAGGAAGATGGGAATACAGGGCACTTGATTGTAAGGATAAAACCCTGATCTGGGATTTCCTGGACCGCTGGTATGAAAAGCGTTCACAGGAGGAAGCTGAAAGTGAAGGGACGACGCTCGAATATGAGGTGCGCGGTATCCATACCGTTCTTAAGGATGGCTGCAGTTCACCAGTGATTCGCATCGGCGGTATCTTCATCGACGGAAAGCTCGAAGCCTTCTCAATCGGCGGGATGAATCCAAAAGAAAACATGGCTTGTATTGCGATTGAAAAGGGAAATCCGGAAATCTCCGGTATTTACCAGGTGATCAATCAGCAGTTTCTCATCCATGCCTTTCCGGAGGCAACGCTCGTTAATCGTGAGGATGATGTAGGCATTCCGGGGCTTCGACAGGCGAAGGAAAGCTATAATCCTTGCGGCTATGCGCGGAAATATATGGTTCTGCAGAAGAACTTTACGGGCTGGAAGGAGGAGGCAGCCGACCATTATGAAGACAACATAACACAAAATCAGTCCGGGCAGCAGGCGTAAAGTATCGGTTATGATGGTACGAAGATCCGTGGCAAAATCGGATTACACAAGACCAAACCGGGATACATGAGACATATAGGAAGGCTGGGCTGACCGGATGGAAACGTTAAATGTTCTATATAATATAGAAGAAAAGCAGGAAACCAGACCGCTCTATGAAGAGGTTTTCCCGGAGGACAAGGGAGAATTTCTTGATTACTACTATGAGGACAGGTGCCGGGACAATGTCATCATCGACATCAAACGGGAAAATGCGGTGATTGCCATGGCGCATTTTAATCCGTTTACGATGGAGACGAGGGACGGCAGGACGTTCCCGGTCATGTATATCTATGCTGTTTCGACGAAAAAGGCGGAGCGGCATAAGGGCTATATGCGGAGGATCCTTATAGAGGGATTTCGCATCATGACGAAAAAGGGAATTTCCTTTTGCTACCTGATCCCCGTGGATGAAGCGATTTATAAACCGTTTGGGTTTGAAACGATCGGAGCTTTTACGAAGGAAAGAATCAGGGATCCGGAGGAGATCCGGAGAAATTATGAGCTTTTCCTGCGGGAGGATGCCGATTATCAAAGACGGGTGGCCATAGAAGAAAACATCGAAAAAGAACAGAAAAGCGGACAGGAAGCTGAAGATCGCATGCCAGGCAAAACGAGACCGGCGCTACCGGAGAGAGAAATGAAGTGTCAGCAGGCGCCTATCGACAGCGGACTTCCGGAGGAACCTGTTCTTATGGCGAAGATTCTAAACCGGGAGCAGTTCATTAGGTGGAGCGGGCTTCCGGAGAATACAGAAGAAAAGGATATGCTTGCCTTTCTGAAGCATAAGAAAATATATATCGCAGAGGAGGTATGAGCTTGGAGGAGTTTAAGGCTGGTGGCATCATCACTCTAAAGAAGCAGCATCCCTGCGGCTCAAATAACTTTAGGATCCTTCGTACCGGTGCCGATTTCCGCATCCGGTGTGAGGGCTGCGGACATGAGCTCCTGATTCCGAGGAATAAGCTCATGAAGATGATCCGGCAGAAATAACAGCCGTTTCACAAGCAATACAGCAGCATAAGGTATTAAAAAAAATAAGCTCATAAATATAATCATAGGTCATAAAAAGACCAACGGATATAATGAGATAGAAACAAGTAGAAACTAAAATAATCATAGAATTAGCTTGCATTAAAAATCAATTTTTGATAAGATATCTAGCCGTAACACAAATTCCTTGCTTTCACACAGGAGTGAAGGCCAGAGACCAAAAGGAGGTAAGCAAATGAACAAATACGAGTTATGTGTTGTTCTGAGTGCGAAGCTCGAAGATGAGGAAAGAGCAGCTGCGATCGAGACGATCAAGGGTTATATTACCCGTTTCGGCGGCACTGTAGGTGAGAACATCCAGGAGTGGGGTAAGAAGAGACTTGCATATGACATTCAGCATATGAAGGAAGGCTTCTACTATTTCATTCCGTTCACAGGTGATGCTACCACACCAAACGAACTTGAGAGCCATATCCGCATTATGGAACCCGTTTTAAGATATCTCGTCGTAAAGCCTGAAGCAGATGCAGAAGTAGCGGCTTCGGAAGCTGTTCCTGCAGAAGAAAAGGCAGAATAAGCAAGCGGAAAGCGAGAAAACATGAATAAAGTTATCCTGGTAGGTAGATTGACAAGAGATCCGGATATCCGGTATACACAGGGTGAGAACCAGATGGCCGTAGCGAGATTTACGCTCGCTGTAGACAGAAGATTTTCGAGACGTCAGGACAATAATGAACAGCAGACCGCTGATTTCATTTCCTGCGTAGCGTTCCAGAAGACGGCTGAGTTTGCAGAGAAATATCTGCATCAGGGCACGAAGGTTGTACTCGAGGGCCGTATCCAGACCGGAAGCTACACGAACAAGGACGGACAGAAGGTTTATACCACAGACGTCGTTGCCGAGAATGTAGAGTTTGCCGAGAGCAAGGCTGCAGCAGGTGGCGGAAATGGCGGAAACTACTCCGGTTATAGCCGGAACACAGGTTCCTCACAGCCCGCGCCGAGACAGGAACAGCCCAGTGGCATCTCGGACGGATTTATGAATATACCTGATGGGGTAGAGGACGAGGGACTCCCTTTTAACTAAGCTTGATCCCTCTTAAGACTTTAATAGGAGGAAAATACCATGGCATTTCAGAAGGCAGACAGAACCAGCCAGAGACCTAGAAGAGCCGGCGGTTTCCACAGCAGAAAAAAGGTTTGCGTATTCTGCAGCGAGAAGGCTAAGCCGATCGACTATAAAGATGTTGCTACATTAAGAAAGTATATCTCCGAGAGAGGAAAGATCCTTCCGAGAAGAATTACTGGTACCTGCGCGAAGCACCAGAGAGCAATCACGGTTGCTGTTAAGCGTGCAAGACACGTAGCACTGCTTCCATATCAGGTAGACTGATTGAAAGAGAATATCAACGGGACGACATACGTCGTCCCGTTATTTTTTTCAAAATTAATCATATCTATGCTATAATTTCCCCAAAGTGTTTATTTTTGGAGAATGTCATGAAGAGTCGTAAAAAATCACGAAGTCTCATGGATGTCTATCTGACATGGCCTATGATCCTGTCGGTTATTTTTGTATCGGCGGATATTGTGCTCTGGTTTGTCAATGTCCAGGCGGCCATGATACTTCTCTTGTTTGTTTTTATATACTATGCCTTCGCGTTCTGGCTTTATTTTTCAAGGCAGGGAAAGCTTCTTTCTGCAGTAGAAAAGTATGCAATCGGCTCCAATGCGGTACAGTCGCAGCTTTTTCATGAGATGCCTACGCCGTACTGTCTCGTCGACCGAAACGGCAATGTGCTCTACAGCAACCGCCGGTTTAAGGAAATCGCAAACGGTGATAGAGCGGCGGCCGGAAGCCTCATCCAGATGTTCCCGAATATCCATGAGGATATGTTGCCGAAGGATGATGAAACGATCGAGCTGCATTCGGAGTTTCAGGATCGGAAATATCTCATCAGTATGGTGCGGACACCGGTGACGACGGGCGAGGATGGCGAGCTTTCACTCTTAAGCCCCGAGCTAGAGATGGTTGCAGTGTACCTGAAGGATGAAACGGAGGAAGCGAATCTCCGGCAGGCGCTTGCATGTGAGCATATCGTCATCGGTCTCATCTACATTGACAACTATGATGAGGTTCTCGAACAGATTGAAGATGTGAAGCGGTCGCTTCTTATGGCACTTATCGACAGAAAGATCAACCGTTATGTTTCGACGGTCAGCGGCCTTACCAGAAAGATCGATAACGATAAGTACTTCTTTATCCTGAAGGAAGAATATCTTAGTAAGATGCTGGAGGACCGTTTCTCGATTCTCGAGGAAGTCAAGCAGGTCAATATCGGAAACGAGCTCGCCGTGACCTTAAGCATCGGTATCGGATATGGCGCAGAAACATATGCGCAGAACTATGAGTATGCGAGAACGTCCATCGATATGGCACTAGGCCGTGGCGGTGACCAGGTCGTCGTCAAGTCAAACGAAAAGCTGACGTATTTCGGCGGCAAGGCACAGACCCAGGAGAAATCGACCCGTGTCAAGGCTCGTGTCAAGGCACAGGCGTTCCAGGAGCTTCTTGATGGCAAAGACAAGGTCATCATCATGGGCCATGCAAACAGCGATGTTGACTGTCTCGGTGCATCGGCCGGTGTTTATCGGATGGCAACAACGCTTAATAAACGGGCATATATCGTCGAAAATACCATTACCGCAACCATCATCCCGCTGAAGGAACGCTTCAAGCAGAGCGGCGACTATCCGGAGGATCTTTTCATCACCGGGCAGCAGGCGCTGCAGATGGTTGATGGCAGTACTGTCCTTGTCGTCGTCGACTGCAACCGTCCGTCCATCATTGATGAGCCGGAGCTTCTCACAAAATGCAAGACAATCGTTGTGTTCGATCATCACCGGCAGGCTTCCGAGACGATCCAGGGTGCCGTACTCAGCTACTGTGAGCCGTATGCGTCCAGTGCGTCCGAGATGATCACGGAGATGCTCCAGTATATCGGCGATAGCATCAAGGTGAAGGGGCCGGAGGCGGATGCGATGTATGGCGGCATCGTCGTAGATTCCCAGGAGTTCACAAACCAGACCGGTGTGAGAACCTTCGAGGCTGCGGCATATCTCCGCCGGTGCGGCGCGGATATCACACGAGTCCGGAAGATCTTCCGTGAGAACCTCCGCGATTATCAGGCGAAGGCGACAGCGATTTCCGGCGCCGAGATTTATCGTAATGCTTATGCCTTCTCAATCGTCGATGCAAAGGGGCTTGAGAGCCCGACCGTCATCGCCGCGCAGACCGCGAATGAGCTTCTCAATATCCGCGGCATCAAGGCAAGCATCGTTTTGACACTGTATAATGACATTATCTACGTATCCGCGCGTTCCATCGATGAGATGAATGTGCAGGTACTCATGGAACGGCTCGGCGGCGGCGGACATCGTACGATCGCCGGAGCACAGCTTCGTGAAGGGACGCTGACAGAAGCCATTGCTTCGATCAAGCAGTCCATTGACGACATGATTAAGGAGGGAGAAGCCTGATGAAGGTTATACTTTTAAAGGATGTAAAGTCACTTGGTAAAAAGGGAGATATCGTCGAGGTATCCGAGGGTTATGGCCGGAATTTCATCATTCCGTCGAAGACAGGCGTGCCGGCGGATGCAAAGAACTTAAATACCCTGAAGCTCCAGAAGGCCAATGAAGAGAAGATTGCCGCGGAGAAGCTCGCAGAAGCCAAGGCGTTAAAGGAAAAGATTGAAGCCGTAAAGCTCACCCTGACCGTGAAGGTCGGCAAGGATGGCCGGGCGTTCGGCTCCGTTTCCACCAAGGAAGTACAGGAGGCGCTCAAGAAGCAGGCCGGCATCGAGGTCGACAAAAAGAAATTCTCGACAGATGTTCCGATGAAGAACCTCGGCGGCTACGATATCGATGTCAAGCTTCACAAGGATGTGACCGCGAAGCTTCATGTTTCCGTAGTAGGTGCGTAAATGGCAGATCCGCAGGGAAATGTAAACGATAATTTAATCCAGCGGGTGATCCCTCATTCGGAGGAAGCCGAGCAGAGCGTCATCGGTTCGATGCTCCGGGACAAGGATGCGGTCGTCGCTGCCGCAGAAATGCTTACACCAGACGATTTCTATGAACGTCGCTACAGCCTCATGTTTGAAGCCATGCTTGAGCTTTTCAATGAGGATGCGCCGGTCGATCTCATTACCGTACCAGACCGTCTCCGCACGAAAAATGTGCCGGAGGAGGTGTCCGACCTTAATACCCTGAAATCGCTCATGATGTCGGTGCCGACGACAGCGAACATCAAGTCCTACTGCACGATTGTGAAGGAAAAGGCAACGCTCAGGCGTCTTATCAAGGTCAATGAGACCATCGCGAACATGTGCTACGAGCAGAAGGATACCGTCGAAGATATCCTCTCGAACACAGAGCAGCAGATCTTTAAGCTCCTCGACAAGCGGAATACCGGCTCCTCCGAACTCATCGCACCGATTGCGGACCGCGTGCTTAAAAAGATTCAGGAGGCAGCGCGGAACGGCGGCATGGTAACAGGACTTCCGACCGGCTTCACGGATCTTGACTATAAAACAGCAGGTCTTCAGAAGTCGGATCTTATCCTGGTTGCGGCGCGTCCGTCGATGGGTAAAACCGCCTTCGTCTTAAATATCCTAAATAATGTCGGTGTCCGAAAGAAGCGGCCCTGCATGATTTTTTCGCTCGAGATGTCCCGCGAGCAGCTCGTAAACCGTATGCTCTCGATGGAGTCGCTCGTCGATGCGGACAAGCTCCGCAAGGGCTCCCTCACTGATCAGGACTGGACCGAGCTCATCAACGCAACCGACAAGGTATCAGATGGCACGATCACGATCGATGATACGCCGGGTATCACCGTCGCAGAGCTAAGGTCTAAGTGTCGGAAGCAGAAGGTCGAGCACGGACTTGACCTCATCGTCATTGACTACCTGCAGCTCATGTCCGGCTCCGGGAGGCGGAGCTCTGACAGCCGGCAGCAGGAAATATCGGATATTTCCCGCTCACTAAAGGCTCTCGCAAGAGAGATGGACTGCCCGGTGGTAGCATTGTCTCAGCTATCCCGTGCACCGGAACAGCGTCCGGATCACCGCCCGATGCTTAGTGACCTTCGTGAGTCCGGCGCCATCGAGCAGGATGCGGATATCGTCATGTTTCTGTATCGTGACGACTACTACAACAAGGATACCGAACACCCGAACGAAGCCGAGGTCATCATCGCAAAGCAGCGTAACGGCCCGATCGGCACAGTAACCCTCCTGTGGCAGCCGGAATATACACGTTTCGTCAACGCAGCCCACGACGCATCGATGTAAAGGAAGCTTTATCGTTGCGTGGTGTCAAACTGCCCCGCACGATAGCATTCATTTGCCAGCGTGCGGGGCAGTTTGACAGAAAATTCGTAAAACTTTTATAAAATCTGCATACGGCATTTGCTTTTTGAAGGCTGTTAATATATGATGATGGAACATAGAAGGAGGAGCGTCTATGAAAATTGAACGTATCGATGACAACTCCATCCGATGCACACTGACAAGTCTCGACCTTTCATCGAGAAATATTAATCTCCGGGACATGACCTATGGCTCGGACGCTGCGAAGCGCCTTTTTTCCGAGATGATGCAAAAGGCGCAGAGCGAAGTTGGCTTCAGCGTAGAGAATGGAGGACCACTCATGATTGAGGCCGTGCCGCTGCAGGGCGGTTCCATCCAGCTCGTGATCTCAAAGGTCGATGATCCGGAGGAGCTTGACACCCGTTTCTCCCGTTTTTCACAGAATGCCTACAACCAGAACGGCTGGATCTCCCAGCTTGCATCTGAGATTCTCGAGGGTGCGCAGGGACTCATCAAGCAGATTCGTGAAAACGACGGAAATCAGCCGGATGCCCCGAAGGCACTGGAAACCGGCGCAGCCGCTGATCCTGCCACGCAGAGCACCGAAGGCATGAAGACAGCCCTTCGGATCTTCTGCTTCACGACACTCGAACGCGTCATGGATGCAGCCGTAGCAGTCGGCGCACTGTACAATGGAGCAAATACCCTCTATAAGGATGAAGCGAGCAGCCGCTACTATCTCGTGCTGCACAGCGACAAGGAAAGTGCAGAGTCACTTTCCCGCGTCACAAATCTTTTGTCCGAGTATGGAACGAAGGTCAAGGGCGGAAGCCTCAACGAAGCCTACTATGAGGAGCATTACAGTGTCATCGTGAAGGACCAGGCACTGCAGAAGCTTGCAAAGGTCTGAAATCCGGCAGAGCCTGCAGCTTGCGAAGGGAGCTATGCTTTGATGGCTTAATCCTGCGGCATGGCTTAAAATGTGTTGCATCCGCAACCACGTAAAACCGCGCTTGTTCGTATAATGACTACATCACAGTGAAGAAACGGGTATTTGCCCGATAAGAGTTTAATCAATAAGAGGAGATAAGATTATGACAGTTACAAAGGATATGCTGATTGGAGACCTGCTCCAGATGAATGATATGATCGCACCGTTCCTTATGCAGAACGGCATGGGCTGCATCTATTGCCCGGCTTCCATGGGTGAGTCTCTTGACGAGGCCTGCATGGTACACGGCATCGATAGCGATGCGCTGACCGCTGATCTTAATGATGTCCTTCGTGAGTACGAGGAGACACAGAAGACAGCTGCACCGGAGCAGAACTGATTTCCGATTTAGCGAAGCTGATTTTTGGGAGCTTCTTACATAGTGGCGTAAAGCAGAAGTGGTCCGCACCGCGACATCCAAATGTCACGGTGCGGACCACTTCAGCTTCACGCCACTTTTTTGTTAAACATTAAATCAGTTCGACGACATCGAAAGGCCGCTGTGCAGGATCTTGCCTGTGATCATGGCAAGCTCGTGCGGGGTCTCCTGCATGCCGGAGCGAAACCAGTATTGAAGCACACTGATGCAGCCGCCGGCGATGAACGCGTAGTAAATGTCAAACTGGTCCGGATCCTGATTCTTCATGATGAAGGACCATTCATTTAAGCAGCGCTCACGTACGAGATGCTCGAGCTTCCGGAGAAACTTGATGTCGCCATTCTCGCCGATGAGAATGTTCACGAAGTCAGCATTGTCCCGACAGAGATTATAGATGCCCTCAAAGATGAGAATCGGGTTTTCCTTGAGAGCCGCCTCGTCATACTTGGAGACCGTCTCATGCAGCTCCTCCAGAATATCATCCTCGGACTGCTCCAGAAGATCAAACACATCCTTATAATGAAGATAAAATGTACCGCGGTTCACATCCGCAAGATCCGTGAGCTCGCGTACGGAAATATCCTTGACCTGCTTCTGCTGCATGAGTGTGGTCAGGGCCTTTTTTAATGCAGCACGTGTCTTTCGAATCCGACGATCCGTCGAAGCTTCGCGCCGTCCTGTTTCAGTAGATTCCATCAGGAAGCCTCCTTACCCTATACAATGTAGTATTCTCATCACAGAAACGAACATCGCATGATAATGGTCAAATTCGATGCATTTTTTCTAAAATGTCTATTGCTATTCCTGAAAAATCTTTCTATAATGAACACTATCACAGAAATGAACACATGTCAATAAATGAATTGTGGTTTAATAGTTAACGAAAATCTAATAAACCACAAGATATCGTCTGCTATTTCGACATAGACACAAAAGCTAGTAACATTTACGTAAAGAGTGGAGAATTTGCTATGGATTTTAAAAAGCTCTCCCAAGAAGAGGCATTTGAACAAGCCCGTGAAGAGGGACTGAAGCTTCCGGAGGATGCCGCGATCGAGGCAAAAAATAAGAAAAAAGCCGAGAAGGCGGCAAAAAAACACGGCGACTCGAGAGCCCGCAAGGCAGCGCGTCACGGCAACCTCGCCGATTTCATCGTAGAGCACAACAAGGGCATCCGTAATGTGGTCATTGTCCTCGTTGTGTTTTTCGCGATCTGTTTTCCTTTCGTGGAGGTCAACTACGATCTCACGAAATACCTGCCGGATACGGTAGATTCGAAGATTGCCATCAACAAGATGCGTGAAACCTTCGGCTATCCCGGCACCGGACGACTGATGCTTAAGGATGTGACGCTCTATGAAGCGAAGCAGTATAAGAACCAGATCGAAAAGATCGACGGCGTCGACCAGGTCATTTGGTGCGACTTAACGACAAACATCTACGGCTCTTCTGAATTCATCAACTACGATGATATCGATGATTACTATAAGGACGGAAACGCCGTCATGGATATCACCTTCAATGAAGGCGATACCTCGAAGCGTACCCACAAGGCCATCACAAAGATCGACAAGCTGATCGGCGACCGCGGTTACCTGGTCGGTATGTCCCCGACAAACAAGTTCATCGAAGAGAACGTCAAGAAGGAAATGGCGATGATCATGGTCATCGTCGTCATACTCATCTTCTTCATTCTTCTTTTCACGACGACATCCTATTTCGAACCCGTATTGTTCCTCACGGTCATCGGCTGTGCCATCGCGATCAATAAAGGCTCGAACATCTTCCTCGGCGAAATCTCGTATATCACAAACAACATCAGTGATATCCTGCAGCTCGCGACCTCGATGGACTACTCCGTGTTCCTGCTTCATTCGTATGAGCGGCAGAGAGAGCTCGGACTCGATAAAACGGCAGCCCTCAAGAAGGGTCTCACAAACACAATTGCGACGATTCTCGCATCGTCCCTTACGACGTTCTTCGGCTTTATTGTGCTCGTCTTCATGCGCTTCACGATCGGCTGGGATATGGGTATCGTCATGGCGAAGGGCATCGTATGCTCTCTCCTCATGGTGATCTTCCTTATGCCGTCTCTGATCCTCTCCTGGTCAGACAGGATCGACCGGACACGGCATAAGCCCTTCCTTCCGAAGTTCCACCGGTTCTCGATTGCTGTCAATAAAATCAGCCCGTTTGTACTTGTCATCGGCCTCGCCCTTGCAGCACCGCTCTATGTTGCCCAGGGCGCCAATGCCTTCGAATACGGCCCGGACGCAACAGGCGCCGGCCCCGGAACCTCGATGTATGAGAATTCTCATGCAATCGATGAAGAATTCGGCCGGTCAAACCTTCTCGTTGCGATCTTCCCGGATGAAGGCATGCAGAAGGAAAAGCAGCTTGTCGATGCACTTGAGGACAAGGAATACGTGAAGAAGGTCATGGGCCTTTCGGCCTATCTCCCGGAGGGCATGCCGGAGTCGATTCTGCCGGATTCTATCGTATCGAAGTTCCATACCGATGGCTACGCGCGGCTTCTCATCTATATCAAGACGAAGCCGGAATCACCGACCGCCTATAAATGCTCGGATGAGGTTTCGAACATTATTAAATCCTACTATCCGAACGAAGCCTATATTACCGGTAACACACCGACCACGAAGGACATGGAGATGATCCTCATCCCGGACTACACACTCGTAAACAACCTCGCGATGATCAGTATCTTCATCACCGTCATGTTTACCTTCAAGTCCCCGATCATGCCGATCATCGCGATGATCCCGATCATGATGGCGATTTACTTAAACATGTCCTTCCCGTACCTCGAAGGCAACACACTGATCTTCATTGCGTACGCGGTCGTATCCTGTATCCAGCTTGGATCGACCATCGACTATGCGATTTCGTCAACAGAAAACTATCTCCAGATTAGGACGACGCAGCCGGAGCTCACGAAGAAGCAGGCCGCGCAGCAGATGACCGAGATGAGCTTCCCGTCAATACTTACATCGGGCTTAATCCTGATTGTTTGCGGCTATGCCATCAGCATCATGTCCTCCATCCCGGCAATCGGACAGGTAGGACATCTCGTAGGACGTGGCGCAATCTTCTCCGTCACCTTCGTTACGACCATGATGCCGGTGCTCCTTAAGATCGGTGACCGGTTCATCACCGTGCCCAGTGCGGTCAAGCATGCACGCCGCCGCGCAGCCATCAAACAGGCGGCGATAACCTTAAGAAACCGTCGGCGTGAACGGCATAGAAGAATCAAGGAGCTGCTGCATCCGACGGCGACTGTTGAGAAAACCAATAAAGCGGAGTAAAGAGGAGTTAAGGTTATGAAAAAGAGTACAAAGAAATTTATTCATAAAACGGTAGCCGCAACGACGATTCTTTGCTGCCTTACCGAAAACGTTCTCTTCACACCGATCGCCTATGCCGGACAGGCAAAGGCCGGTGTCGAGGAAACACTGTATCTGAATCTTGATTACTATGGTGAGGTTTCCGCCGCGAACATGGTGAAGGCCATCACCTTCAATGGCACCGACAGCTACACGGACTATGGTGATTACACAAATATCATCAACATGACCGATGACCAGAAGCTCACATCGAAGGACGGCAAGGTAGTCATTCAGGCACCGACCAACTCGACGAAGCTCTACTTCCAGGGCGCCATGGATAAGGCGAAGGCCGCAGCCCAGCTTCCGTGGACCTTCGACATTTCCTATAAGCTAAACGGTAAGCCCATCAATGCTGACACCTTGTCCGGCGCGTCAGGTCTCGTCGAGATCGACATCGATGCAACCGCAAACAAGAACGTCGCAGAATACCTCCAGAACAACATCGTCCTCGCCGTCATGGTGCCGGTCGACATGGAGAAGAATTATTCTCTCGATGCCCCGGATGCCCAGACTGCAAACATGGGCGATAAGTCCGGTGTGGTCTTTACCTGCCTGCCTGGACAGGACGGCCACTTCGAGGTCCGGATCGGCAGCGACGACTTCAAGCTCTACGGCGTTATGTTCGTGATGTCCCCGATCACGGTTTCCGACCTCGATAAGGTAAAGGACCTTAAAGACCTCGAGGACCGCTTCCGCGGCGATACAAACAGCATGATGGACTCCTTCGACGACATCCTCGATGACGTCGCGAACATGCAGAGCCAGCTTGACCTTACGGATAAGGCCTTAAAGGAACTCCAGTCCGGCAAAAACAAGGTGCATAGCAACGCCACTGCCATCTTCAATGGCACTGATGTAGCCATTCAGGACCTTCGTGACGTAGAAAGCCTTCTTACTCCGATCAGCGATGACCTAAAGACCGCCCAATGGATGGTCTATGACATCAACGCGAACTTAAACACCACAAACGAAGACCTCGCGGATGCCAGCTCGAAACTGAAGAACCTTAGCAAGAAATTCAAGGCGTTTGGCGAAGACCTCAACGGCGCATCCATTACGAATCTGAATATTAAGGATGATGAAAAGGCGATAACAGACACAATCAAAGCCCTGAAAAAGGTTAATGAAGATGTCAATAAGGCGTCAAAGGATATTGCCACTCCGTCAGAAATAGTTTCGGATATTGGAACCGCGTCGACAGAAACACTCATGGCGAAGGCTGAGACAAAGGCAGGGCTTAATGAAAATCAAAAGGCACTTCTCAATGCTTATCTGGCAGCAAATCCTGATACTTCGGTATCAGAGCTAAGTGCTACTAAGCTTGCACCTTTACTTGCGGTTGCTGATGCAGATGATGATTCGGCAAGTACAAAGCTGAAATACCTTTCTTATATTGAAATTGAGGAGAATCAGAAGACGCTAAAGAACGTACAAACAGCGGCTACAACACTTCTTACAAAGCTTGATACTACAGATAAGAGCGAGCTTACCAAGCTTCTTACATATGCTGCGGCAGCATCGAGCAATCCGACGATTCTTGCTAGTATACCGGAAAAATATAGTGAAATTATTCAAGAATCTACCAGAGATGCAACCATACGCTGGGCACTTCAAACGATGTCCTTGGCTGTACAGGAAATTCAGAAATCTGGGTATGATCCGGAGAAAATGCTCACTTATGCTGAAGCGGCTAATAATGCGACTTCATATGACGTAACTGCTAAGAAATTCGTTGATACTTTAAAGAATACAGACGGAAAAGGTGTAACTATTTATGGACAAAATGCCTCTGAAGCAGAAGAATCTCTTTCTGATCTAAAACAAAGTGCCGAAAATCTGACTAGAACTTCTACAGGAGAAGATGTAGGTAATCTTGCAAATAGCATATCATCATTGTCGAACGCAATCTGCGAATATTATGAAGAAAATAGTGATGGTTCAGAGGAAGCTGAAGAGCTGATCAATTCCATTAACGATGTTTCATCATCACTCACAGATATTGCCGACAGTGGTAGCGCACTGTCGTTCCAGGCGGCACGGGTGACGAATAACATTCGGGATCTGATCGGAGACATCGATAGTCTCATCGGTATCATGAACGCATACTATGGTGATGTTCAAAAGACGATCGAGGATGGCGACAACCTCATTGCTGAAATCCAGAAGACTTCAAACGATACAGCAGCAGTGCTTCAGACGGTGAACAACACACTCCGTTCGGCTGAGCCAGACTTCAGCGCAGCAGCTGACGACAGCATTAGCGTGGGGCACGAGGCGGTCGAGAACGGCAGCAAGATGATCGACCACACGACCGAG
>OMZX01000030.1 GCA_900315665.1 uncultured Eubacteriales bacterium | reverse complement strand
CATTAGCATCCCGGATTACAGTGAGGAGGAATGGATCGCGCCGGCGGTTGTGACGGCGAAGCCGCGCGTGCTGATTCCAGTCTTCCCGGGCAACAACTGTGAATACGATTCGGCGAAGGCTTGCCGCGATGCGGGCCTCGAGCCGGAGACCGTGGTCATCCGTAACATGACGAAGCAGGACATCATGGATTCGGTATCGTTCGTGGCGCAGGAGATCGGCAAGTCGAACCTCATATTTATTCCGGGCGGCTTCTCCGGCGGCGATGAGCCGGACGGCTCCGCGAAGTTCATCACCTCCTTCTTTAGAAACGAGGCAGTGAAGAATGCGACGATGGATATGCTTGACAAGCGTGACGGCCTCATGCTCGGTATCTGCAACGGCTTCCAGGCGCTCATCAAGCTTGGCCTCGTGCCGTACGGCGAGATCCGCGATACCGATGTGCATTGTCCGACGCTTACCTTTAACACGATCGGCCGGCATCAGTCGAAGATCGTGCACACCCGCGTCGCTTCGAACCTGAGCCCTTGGCTCATGGATACGAATCCGGGTGATGTGTATAATGTCGCCATCAGCCACGGAGAGGGACGTTTCCTCTGCGAGGAGAGTTTGTTTAAGGAGCTTGTCGAGAACGGCCAGATTGCGACGCAGTATGTGGATCTCGACGGCAACCCTACGATGGACATCCAGTACAATCCGAATGGCTCGTACTATGCAGTTGAGGGCATCACTTCGCCGGACGGGCGCGTCTTCGGTAAGATGGGACATGTCGAGCGGTGGGGCCACGCGCTCTACAAGAACGTGCCGGGGAACTATGACATGGGCATCTTCCGCGCCGCGTTCGAGTACTTCCAGTAATTTTATAATGCTTACATCAGACACAGGGGCTGTCGCTTTCGGCGGCAGCCCTATTTTTATTTTGGAATCGCTTACATTTCTGGAAGCTATGGCTTGCGCGGAAATCTTATGTTATAGTAGGGCAGAAACGAAAATCTTTTTTTCATGAACCAAATAGGGGAGGTTTTATGGACAACAATAAGAAGCTTGCGCCTATTGTCGTCATTGTGCTCGGTGTAGTGCTGGCGATTGTTTTAGGCGTGCAGTCACTGAACCTTAATAAGGGCTCGAGTGCGCCGGCGGATGCGAAGACGCTGACGGGTACGGCAGCAGGCAAGATGGGTGATGTGACGGTTGAGGTTGTCGCAGATGCCAGCAAGATTTATAGTCTGACTGTGACAGCGCAGAATGAGACACCGGATATTGCGAAGCCGGCTCTCGATCAGATTCCGAGTGCGGTTGCTTCTTCCGGAAGTCTGAAGGTGGATACTGTTTCCGGTGCGACCGTAACGTCAAACGCGATTCTGCAGGCGGCAGCCAATGCTCTTGAGTCCGGCGGATTCGATCCGGCGAACTATGGCTTCGCAGGTGCAGCCGGCGAGAGTGCAGCTGCCGAGGAAACAACAGTCGCTGCTACAGAGGCAGCGGATATCCCGGCTGATGCGGTAACGGCAACTGGTACCGGTAAAGGTATGGAGGGTGATGTCACGGTAGAGGTTACCCTAACGAAGGATAAGATTTATAAGGTTGAAGTGACGAAGCAGAATGAGACCGAGGGTATCGGTACGAAAGCTGTCGAGCAGCTTCCGCCGAAGATCGTCGCTGCAAATTCCACGAAGGTGGATGCTGTTTCTGGTGCGACCGTTACCTCAAACGCAATTTTTGAGGCAATTGATGAGGCCATCAAGTCTGCAGGCTTCGATCCGGAGTCCTATAAGACCGAGGGCGGCGCAACAGCAAAGGCAGAGGATGCTGTATATCAAACTGATGTCGTGGTTGTCGGTGCCGGTGGTGCCGGTATGATCGCGGCCATTACAGCAGCGAAGGCTGGCAAGGATGTCGTTCTGCTCGAGTCGCAGACCATGGTCGGCGGCAACTCGGTTCGTGCAACCGGCGGTATCAATGCAGCACCGACCGAATATCAGAACTCCAATGAATTTGCCGAGGGCGATGCTGTCGAAGCCACACTCAAAAAGGCACGCGGCGATGATTTTAAGGACAATGCTGACATCCAGGCACTCGCCGATACAGTAGAAAAGCAGTATGCAGACTATCAGGCGAAGCCGGAGGGCTACTTCGATTCCGCAGAGCTGTTCGAGCTCGATACAATGATCGGCGGCAAGGGTAAGAATGATATCTCACTGGTAAAGACACTCGTTGAGAATTCTCCGTCCGCCGTTGATTTCCTGGATTCCATCGGCGCAGAGTGCCACAATGTCGGGCAGTTCGGCGGCGCATCTGTAAAGCGTATTCATCGTCCAGTCAATGCTGAGGGCAAGACCACAGCAGTCGGCGCATATATCGTTCCGATTCTTGAGAAGAACGTCAACAGCCTTTCGAATATCACACTTCTCTTCTCCACGACGGCAGATGAGATCCTCATGGATAAGGACAAGGCTGTAGGCATTCACGCAACAGGTGAGACCGGCAACAATGTGACCGTAAAGGCAAGCGAAGTTATCCTCGCAACAGGCGGCTTCGGCGCAAATCTTGACATGGTTGTCAAGTATAATCCGGATCTCAAGGGCTTCATGTCCACAAACGCAGCCGGTGCACAGGGCCAGGGCATCGAGATGGCAACAGCAGTCGGCGCAGCGACGGTTGATCTTGATCAGATTCAGATTCACCCGACCGTAACCGCTGAGGATGCACACCTCATTACAGAGGGTCTCCGTGGCGATGGTGCGATTCTTGTAAACGCAGAGGGCAAGCGCTTCACCGATGAGGTTAGCACGCGTGATAAGGTTTCTGCAGCAGAGGTTGCACAGACCGGTGGTTATTCATGGCTTGTGATTGACCAGGAGATGGTAGATGCTTCTGCTGTCATCCAGGGCTACATCAAGGCCGGCTACACCGTAACCGGTGAGGATTACAAGGCACTTGCGAAGGAAATGGATGTTGATCCGGATACCTTCGAGGAGACCATGAACGCATGGAATGATTGTGTCGACAAGAAGTCGGATCCGGAGTTCGGCAGAACCTCCTTCGTAAAGAAGCTTGACAAGGCTCCGTACTATGCAATCAAGGTTACGGCCGGCATCCATCATACGATGGGCGGTGTAAAGATCGATCCGGAGGCTGAGGTACTGAAGGAAGACGGTACGGTCATCCCGAATCTCTTCGCAGCTGGTGAGGTAACCGGCGGCGTCCATGGTGCAAACCGTCTCGGCGGTAACGCAGTCCTTGACTTCACCGTATTCGGCCGCATCGCAGGTCAGAATGCTGTAAACGCAATCGATGGCAAGGAGCTCAACGCAGCGACAGCAAACCTCGCAGAAAAGCCTGCAGTTGAAGAAACCGCTGCTGAGACGACTGCAGCTGAGACAACAGCGGCTGAAACCACTGCGGCTGAAACCAAGAAGGCTGCGTAAAACGTAGACACACTGATTGCTGCAGAGACAAAGACAGCATCATAATTCCGTGTAGCCATTGCGATCTTCGTAACACGTAGACAAGCGTTACTTATAGAGTTCAATGGCCTCATATCAGAAACAAAAAAGAAGTGATCCGGTTGATAGCAAGTAAAATGCTAGCTGCCGGATCACTTTTTCTTTGCTTTTTGCTGCTGCGGCTGATGAAATCGGGATTTTTCCATTTTCATCAGCTGGTGCCCGGGAAGTTGATGCCGCCCGGAACTGATGGATTTGGGGGATTGCCCCAGCCATCAGCCGTCACCCGCAAGTTTTTCTTCTACAGGGGCTGATGGATTTGCGGATTGGCTGTTTTCATCAGCCACTGAAAATCTAGTCGAGCAGATAATATGCGGGATTTTCTAGAATTATCTGCCTAGAAAATTTAAAATATTAAATATATATTACTTTGAAAGCAGATGGAAATTTGCAAATGCTGGCAGATGGATAGAGCATATCCTTGATATCATCTGCCACGCCAAAAAATATCCGGCAGATAAAAACTATCATCTCTCAAAACCATCTGCTCCAATCCTCACATTATGGAAGATTTGTGGAGAAAACCTGCAGACAATTGGCACATAGAGTTACATTTGTCTGCTTAGTATTGCCATAGTGCCACAAATCACTGCAGAAAAATCAAGCGGGTGGCTGCTTTTATCTGTAACCACCCGCTGAAATACACAATAAGTTATATATGCCTACATGCGGCACTCATTCAACAGTCACGGACTTTGCGAGATTCCGTGGTTTATCGACATCGAGACCCTTTGCAACGCTCACATAGTAAGCGAGGAGCTGGAGCGGTACGATGGCGACGCTAGTCGCAAAGTATGGGTCGGTTTCCGGTACATACACGGTGAAATCCGCAGTATCCTCGATATTATAGTTCCCGTAAGTTGTGAGTCCCATGAGGTAGCCTCCTCTGGACTTAACCTCAACCATATTCGATACGGTCTTTTCAAAAAGCTCCGGTTGCGTTAAAATGCCAACCACCAGGATGCCCTTTTCAATCAGTGAAATCGTACCGTGCTTGAGTTCACCGGCGGCATACGCCTCCGAGTGAATATAGCTGATTTCCTTGAGCTTCAGGGAACCTTCAAGGCCGATCGCATAGTCGATGCCGCGGCCGATGAAGAAGACGTCAAGCGCGTTTGCATATTTTGCGGCAAACCACTGGATTCGCTCCTTATCCTCGAGTACCTTCGAAATCTTGTCGGGGAGTGTCTGCATCTCTGCAATCAGTGCAGTGTACTTCTCATCAGAAATATGTCCGCGAACTTTTGCAAGTTCAAGAGCAAGGGCATAGCCGGCGACAAGCTGTGTCGAGTAAGCTTTTGTCGTCGCGACGGCGATTTCTGGTCCTGCGAGGGTGTAGAACACATGGTCTGCTTCGCGGGCGATGGACGAGCCGACGACATTGACGATGGCAAGCGTCTTAAGGCCGCGGGCTTTTGCTTCGCGAAGTGCAGCGAGAGAGTCCGCTGTCTCACCAGACTGGCTGATGATGACGACGAGCCCGTTCGGATCGAGAATCGGGTTTCTGTAACGGAACTCGGAGGCAAGCTCGACGCGGACCGGAATCCTGGCGAGTCCTTCCATCACGTACTGGGTCACGACGCCGACATGGTATGCCGAGCCGCAGGCAACGATATAAATCTGGGATATTTTCTTAATGTCTTCGTCCGACAGACCGACACTACTGAGATCGATTTTGCCATCCTTCACGACGGAGTTCAGTGTATCCCGGACGGCTTTCGGCTGTTCGTGGATTTCTTTCAGCATGAAGTGCGGGAAGCCGCCTTTTTCGGCGGCCTGTGCATCCATCTTGATTTCGACAGACTGCTTCTCGATCGGTTCAAGATCAAGGTTGAAAAACTCCGCCTTTCCTTCGCTAAGCTTCGCAATTTCCTGATTTTCGATGTAGTAAACATTACGACAATGTTTAAGAATCGCTGGCACATCCGAAGCCACATAGGTTTCACCCCCGGCGACTCCGATGATCATCGGTGCGTCCTTTCTGGCAGCATAAATCTCGCCCGGCAGATCCGCAAACATAAACTCCATCGCGTAGGACCCGCGGATCCGCATCATTGCCCTCGAAATCGCGTCCAGCGCGCCTTGATTGTACTTCTGATAATAATACTCGACGAGATTGACCGCGACCTCGGTATCCGTCTCCGAATAAAACCGATAGCCCTTCTTCGTGAGTCGATCCTTTAACTCCTGGAAATTTTCAATGATTCCATTATGCACTGCGACGACAGACTTGTTAAAGCTGATATGTGGATGTGCGTTTGTCTCCGACGGCTCACCATGCGTCGCCCATCTCGTATGTCCAATGCCTACACAGCCGCGCAGGGACTTGCCGCCATTCGTCTTCTCCGAAAGAACGCTGAGTCGTCCCTTTGCTTTTACGATCTCGATCGGGCTGTCTCCATCCCGGACGGCAAGTCCCGCCGAATCATAGCCTCTGTATTCCAGCCTCGAAAGCCCCTCAAGAAGGATCGGCGCCGCCTGCTTTTTACCAATAAAACCAACAATTCCACACATAAAAAATTCTCCTCTCACTTTTTTGCATCAAAACAAAAAGTGAAGAGGAAAACTTCTGTTATGCGATCTTGATTTCGCCTTTTCTTTTTTCCCTTACGATTTCACTGCTCCGCAGCGGCATCCGCCGAGTCTTTCGATCACCGCTGACCTCGTCAACCTATTACGGTCCTGGCGCTAACCTGTCTCTTTCTCCCAAAGAAACAAGTTTGCCCATAAGATACCACAAAAACCATATATTGGCAAATCCGGCAAGCTGCCCGACCGCCGAAGGCGGCTCGATGCAGCAACAAAATTCAGCCAGAGGGATTAATCAAAGGCAAATCCAACCGGACATCATATTCAAAAACAGCCGGAGGAGGGAACTGCCGAAAGTCGGAAGCGGACGCGTGGGAGGGGCACCCGTACGAACAATAAAGCCGAAAGTCTTCGCTAGCCAGACACGACGAGCAGGGTAAAAAATCGGCGCCCACAAGGCCCGATTTTTTAGGCCCATTGAAGGAAAAATCCCTTCCAGGATTTTTCCTGAATTGGGCCGGCCCAGCTCGGCGTGGCTGGATAGCGATTAGACTTTCGAGCCGTGAGCTAGGGTGCCCCTCCCACGCGTCCGCTTCCGACTTTCGGCAGTTCCCTCCTCCGGCGTCCGCCCAGCCATTCTTCCGCCTGCCACAACCCGCCATGCACGGGCTGCGTCAGCAGCCCGATGACCGAAAGATTTGTGCAACCTCCACAGCAAGATTGTACTTTCCCGAGAACCGCTTGTTAAAGATTTGTTTTTCGTTGTATCCGCTCGACAAGTCCGTTATAATACTAACAGTCTATGAAAATTCAGGAGGTACAAGAACATGGGTGTTACCACTTTTAAGGGTGGCGTCCATCCCTATGAGGGAAAAGAGCTAGCCATGGATCAGCCGATTCAGGCGCTTACCCCGAAGGGACTTATGGTATTTCCGGTTTCTCAGCATATCGGTGCTCCCGCGAAGCCTATCGTCGCGAAGGGGGATCACGTACTGATGGGTCAGAAGATTGCCGAAGCAGGCGGATTCGTATCTGCTCCGGTCCTTTCGTCTGTTTCCGGTACAGTGAAGAGTATCGAAAAGGTTCTGACGGCCGGCGGTGCCCTGATGGATGCAATCATCATCGAAAATGACCAGCAGTATGAAAAAATCGAGGGCTTCGGCCAGGATCGCGATTACACGAAGCTTTCCCGCGAGGAAATCGTGAACATCGTAAAGGATGCCGGTATCGTAGGCCTCGGCGGCGCAGGCTTCCCGACAGCCGTGAAGCTTATGCCGAAGGATCCGTCGAAGATCGACTATTTCCTCGTCAATGGCTCCGAGTGTGAGCCGTATCTCACATCCGACTACAGAGACATGCTCGAAAGCCCGGATGAACTGATCGGCGGACTCAAGGTCATTCTTTCACTTTTCCCGAACGCAAAGGGTAAAATCTGTATCGAGGACAACAAGCCGGAGGCCATCAAGCTTCTTTCCGAGAAGGTTAAGGATGAGCCGAACATCGAGGTTGTATCACTGCTTACGAAATATCCGGAGGGCGGCGAGCGTCAGCTTATGTTTGCCGTAACCGGACGAAAGATCAACTCCAGTATGCTTCCTGCAGATGTAGGTGTCATCGTGGACAATGTTGACACCGTGATCTCCATCTATAAGGCCGTATGTAAATCAACCCCGCTGGTTCGTCGTATTCTGACGGTAACCGGTGATGCTGTCGTAAATCCTGGCAACTTCAATGTACCGCTTGGTACAAATTATCAGGAGCTGGTGGATGCAGCCGGTGGCTTCAAGGATGACCCTGCAAAGATCATCTGCGGCGGCACCATGATGGGCAATCCGATGTTCAAGCTTGACGTACCGATTGGGAAGAACACAAGCTCGATCGTTGCACTTCTTGAGGATGAGGTCCTCGAAGAGCCGACGACAGCCTGCATCAAGTGCGGCCGCTGTGTGAATGTCTGCCCGAGCAATCTGGCGCCGACACTCCTTCTTAATGATGCGCTCATGAGAAATGTAGACGCCTTCATGGAGCTCAATGGTATGGAGTGTATTTCCTGTGGCTGCTGTTCCTATGTATGCCCTGCAAAGCGCCCGATCACCGCTTCGATTAAGACGATGAAGCTCTATTCAAAGGATGTTCTCCGTAAGAGAGCAGCTGAAGAGAAAAAAAGAGAAGAAAGGGCTGCCGCAGAGAAGGCTCACGAAAAGACAGAAGCCCCGGCAGAACCTAAGAAAGAGGAGGTAAAGAAAGCATGAACAAGGTACTGAATCTTTCTTCCAGCCCGCATGTCCGTGATTCCATCACAACCTCGGAGATCATGCGTGATGTATGCATTGCGTTGCTACCGACAACCATCTATGGCTGCATCCAGTTTGGCGTGCATGCACTATTTGTTGTGATTTTCTCGACACTGTTTGCAGTGCTTGCAGAGTACTGCTATGAGAAGGCAATGAAGCTTCCAATCACCATCGGCGATTATTCCGCTGCCGTGACCGGACTTCTCATCGGCCTCAACTGCCCGCCGTCAATCCCCATCTGGATCCCGTGCCTCGGCTCTGTATTTGCCATCATCGTCGTGAAGCAGCTCTACGGCGGCCTCGGTCATAACTTCATGAACCCGGCGCTTGCAGCAAGATGCTTCCTGCTTCTTTCCTTTGCAAGCAAGATGACGACCTGGACGGTTCCGGGTGTTGATACAATGGGCGGTGCAACACCGCTTGCATATCTGAAGGCTTCGCCGGATCATACCGCAAACCTTCTTGCACTGGTATTCGGACGTGTACCGGGTACGATTGGTGAAGTTTCGAAGATCTGTATCCTGATCGGTGCGATTTATCTCATCATCAGGGATGTCATCTCTCCGAAGATTCCGTTTATTTATATCGCGACGGTTGCTATATTTGTAGCCATCTTCGGCGGCAGAGGCTTTGACCTTTATTACATTTGTTCCGAAATCTTCGGCGGCGGTCTCATGTTCGGTGCCTTCTTCATGGCAACGGACTATGTGACATCCCCGATTACCCCGAAGGGCCAGGTGATCTACGCGATCATTCTCGGCGTCATTACCGGACTCTTCAGACTGTTCGGCGGCTCCGCTGAGGGCGTTTCCTATGCGATCATCCTCACGAACATCATCGTGCCGACCATCAACAAGAAGACGATCCCGGTTGCATTCGGAAAGGAGGGCGCTAAGAAATGAAAAAGGATTCTTATGTAAAGGATGCCCTCGTTCTGACAGCCATCACACTGATTTCCGGATTATTTCTTGGCGGTGTGTACGGCCTTACGAAGGAACAGATTGATTACATCAACAACAAGTCAACCATCGACTCCTATAAGCAGGTATTTCCTGATGCAGAGACCTTCGATGACGAAACCTATGCGGATGCACTGCAGGCAGCTCTCGATGAGGGCAAGATCGCAGCAGACAACTCGAGCGCAGAGCTCCTTTCCTTCGTCGCCGCGAAGGATGCCTCCGGTCAGGAGATCGGTTACATCGTGAAGGCGCAGTGCGCAGGCTTCGGCGGTAATGATATCGTCGTAACCGGTGTCGATCCGGATCTTAAGATTACCGGCATCGCATTCCCGGAGACCCTTCCGGAGACCGCAGGTCTCGGCCAGAAGGCAACAGAGCCTGAGTTCTACGAGCAGTTCGCCGGCAAGACCACAGGCCTTTCTGTTAAGAAGGGCGGCGGCGCAGGCGATAGTGAGATCGATGCCATTTCCGGTGCGACCATCACCTCCACAGCCGTCGTGAACGCCGTCAATGCTTCCACCGAGTTCGTACAGGACTATGTTCTTAAGTGAGGGAGGCAGAAAAATGAATAAATATGTAGAAAGACTATATAATGGTATTATCAAGGAGAACCCGACCCTCATCATCATGCTCGGTATGTGTCCGACCCTTGCGACAACCACCAGCGTGATCAATGCGATCGGCATGGGACTCTCTACCACAGCGGTTCTTATGTTTTCCAACATGCTGATCTCCGCACTCCGTCATGTCATCCCGGAGAGGATGAGACTGCCGGGCGAGATCGTCGTCGTTGCATCACTCGTTACGATCGTTCAGCTCCTGATCCAGGCCTATGCACCATCCGTGTATGCAGCGCTTGGTATCTATATTCCGCTGATCGTCGTTAACTGCATTATCCTCGGACGTGCAGAGGCCTATGCGATGGATCATGCACCGGTTGAGTCCTTCTTCGATGGACTTGGCATGGGACTTGGCTTCACGATGGCCCTCATGATTCTCGGTTCTGTTCGTGAAATCCTCGGTGCTGGTTCGCTCTTCGGCATCCAGTTCATCCCGGAGGATTATCACATTGCGGTTCTTGTCAGCCCTCCTGGTGCATTCCTTGTGCTCGCTGTACTGACGGCAATTCAGAATAAGCTGAAGCTTCCGTCTGCGACAAACGGCGATGCGGATACCTCCGAGTTTGTAAACGGCAATGGTATCTTTGCACCGGAGACTATGGATAAAAATGAACTTCTCGCAGGAAAGAAGGAGGCATAAGGCATGAAAAGCTTAGTTGATCTTTTACTCATCGCCATCAAGTACTCCCTCGTTTCAAACGTCGTACTGAGCCAGTTCCTCGGCATCTGTGCTTTCCTCGGTGTTTCGAAGAAGGTCGATTCCTCGAAGGGCATGGGCGGTGCCGTTATCTTCGTCATCACACTGGCTTCGATCGTAACACACATCATCTATATCGTTTTCATGAAGGCAACCAGCCCGCTCTGTAAGGCTTTGGGCCTTAAGGATGGTCTTGATTACCTGAACACCATCGTATTCATTCTCGTCATCGCGGCTCTCGTACAGTTCATCGAGATGTTCATGAAGAAGAACATGAAGGGCCTCTATGATGCCCTCGGCATCTATCTTCCGCTGATCACGACAAACTGTGCTGTACTGGGTGTTGCTCTTAACAATGTTACCTTCCAGTACAACATGGCTGAATGTATCGTATACGGCATCGGTATTTCTGTTGGTTTTGCACTCGCACTGCTTCTTATGGCGCAGATCCGTGAGAACATCGTCGAGGGCAATGACAAGATTCCGCACAGCTTCCAGGGCTCCCCGATCGTCCTCGTAACAGCTAGTCTCATGGCGATCGCATTCTGCGGATTCCAAGGCCTGATTCGTTAAGGAGGACGAAGATGATTGGTTTGTATATTGTGGTTGCAGCCGTCCTTGTCGGCGCAACAGGCCTGATCCTCGGACTCTTCCTGGGATTTGCCTCAGAAAAATTCAAGGTTAAGGTAGATGAAAGAGAGGTGCAGGTACGTGCTGCACTTCCAGGTAACAACTGTGGTGCCTGCGGCTTCCCGGGCTGCGATGGTTGTGCACATGCGATCGCGACAGGCGAAGCACCGGCGAATCAGTGTCCGGTTGGCGGCGCACCGGTTGCCGAGAAAATCGCAGCGATCATGGGTACCAGCGCTGGAGAGGCTTCTACCGATAAGAAGGTTGCCTTCGTTCACTGTCAGGGTGACTGCTCAAAGGTAAAGCAGCAGGCACAGTATTCCGGTATCAGAGATTGTACTGATTTTGCGTATATCTCGGCTGGTACCGAGAAGGCATGTCCGTTCAGCTGCTGTGGCTATGGCACCTGTGTAAAGGCATGTAAGTTTGATGCTATCCATGTCGTAAATGGCGTTGCCGTCGTCGACAAGGAGAAATGTGTAGCCTGCGGTGCCTGTGTCAAGGCCTGCCCGAAGCACCTCATTGATTTCGTACCGTATAAGAAGAAGCACATTGTAGCCTGCAAGAACCTCTTTAAGGGCAAGCCTGTCATGGATGCCTGCAAGATCGGGTGTATCGCCTGCGGTATGTGTGAGAAGAACTGCCCGTTTGACGCCATTCATGTCACAGACAATCTGGCTGTCATGAATGACAAGTGTAAGGATTGCGGTATCTGTGCACAGAAGTGCCCGACCGGTGCCATCACCGGCAAGCGTCCGGTTCCTGCAAAGAAACCGGCTCCGGCCGCAGCTACAGCAGCCGCTCCGAAGCCAGCCGCTCCGGCCGCAGCTGCAGCAACACCGGCAGCCGCACCCGCAGCTGATCCTGCAAAGTAATAAAGTAATTTGAGAAAAGTATAGAAAGCTTTCAATAGGAGCAGACAAAACGAGAATTCTCGTAAATTGTCTGCTCCTATTTTTGATTTTGATAATAAATAAACAAATTAGGACAAAAACAAGCCCCGTGTTTATTGAAAATACCTGGTAAAAAGGCTAAAATATATTCAACTGGTGTTGAAAGCTGAAAGTTTTTTCTTTTTTGAAAACGTTATCGTGCCATTTGCTTTAAGTAGAATTTCTTTTAAGGAAAATTCGACTTAGGAAAAATTGTTAAAAGTAGACGATAAAGAGAGGAAAAGAAATTTCGCCTTCAACCCAAATTCATGAGAGGAGGGAGTATTTCGTGGCAAAGGAAACCATTGATGCCATTCGTGAAGCAGAGGCAGCAGCTGATGCGGCAATCAAAAAAGCGAATCTGGATGCAGCCGATCTGGTAAAAAAGGCGAATCTCGAAGCGAAGGCAATCCGTGATCAGGCTGCCCTGGATGCCGACAGCAAGTACCAGAAGGCAACTGCAAAGGCTGAGGCGGACGGCAAGGTTATGGTACAGTCAGCAGAGCAGGATGCGCTGAAGAGCTGTGAAGAGATGGCTGTCAAGGCCCGCGGTAAGCAGGAGCAGGCTGTAACGGAAATCCTCCAGTATTTGAAGCTTTGAGCATTTGCTTACGATGCCATGGCTTCCGCGAGATGCAATTCATCTTGCGGGAATAGGGATGCTGAAGTTTGGCAGCCCGAAGTAAGCCAAGAACGTAATTCAGGAAAGGAGGCAATACTATTTATGGCCGTAATGCCTATGAAACGACTGCATCTTGTCGCGCTGAAGCGGGATCGGAAAAAGATTCTCGAGCTTCTGCAGCGGGAATCAGTCGTGGAGATAAGCGCTGACGATGCAGAAGATGATGTGTTCCGTAAGGAAGACATGTCGAAGCAGTCGGCAGAGTTTATGAAAGCTGCAGAGGCCGCAGACACCGCACTGGGAATCCTGGAGAAGCTGGCGCCCGGTGAAAAACGTTCTTCTTTCGCAGGACGGGAGCCGATAACGCTCTCGCAGTATGATGAAGCGCTCCCGAAGATCCAGGAGGCGACAGAAGCCGCTGACCGGATCGTTTCTCTCGATAAGAAGATCGCAGAGCTAAGAGCCGAGATCCCGAAGCTCGAGATGGAGGAAACACAGCTTGAGCCTTGGAGAACTTTTGATCTTCCACTCGATTTTCAAGGGACGAAGACGACGAAGACCATCGCTGGTTCTGTACCGTCGGATGTACCGCTCGAAGAGATCCGGACGAAGATATCTGAGGTAAAGCCGGAGCTTGAGAAGTATGATGCGACGATCATCAGTCACTCGCAGGAGCAGACCTGCGTCTTCTTTGTGGTAGCGAAGGATGAAGCGGAGGACCTCGAAGAGGCGCTTCGAAGCCTCGAATTTTCAAAGGCGCCGCTTTCGAAGGAAAATCCGCAGGCGAGTATCGAAGCCGTCCGAAAGCATATTGAGGACAATAAAAAGGAAATCGCCGAGACAGAGAAGGAAATCGCGTCCTTCGCGGATAAGCGGCAGCTTCTCATGTTCTCACATGACTTCTATGCGATGCGGGCGGATAAATATCAGGTGATCAGCGGACTTCGTCAGTCGAAGCGGACTTTCGTTCTGAAGGGCTTCCTCCCCGCAGAGGATGTCCCGGCGCTTGAGAAAAAGCTCGAAGCGTTTGATGCTGCGGTCGATTTTTCAGATCCATTACCGGATGACGATGTACCGGTGAAGCTAAAGAACAACAAGTATGTCGGTGCTGTAGAGGGCGTCGTGGAAAGCTATTCGATGCCTGGCAAGGGTGAGATGGATCCTGCCCCGATTATGGCAACCTTCTACTATATCTGCTTCGGTATCATGCTTGCGGATGCCGCGTATGGCATCATCATGGTGATCGCGACTGCCTGGGCACTCAAGAAGTACCCGCATATGGAGGAGGGCATGAAGAAATTCATGCGGATGTTCTTCCTCTGTGGTATCTCGACGACCTTCTGGGGCTTCATGTTCGGTTCCTTCTTCGGAGATGCGGTCAATGTCATCGCGACGACCTTCTTTAACCGTCCGGATGTCAAGCTCCCGGCACTCTGGTTCGAACCGGTGAACAAGCCGATGAAGATGCTGGTATTCTCCTTCATCGTCGGCATCATTCATCTGTTCACAGGTCTTGGCATCAAGTTCTATTCGGAGTGGCACAATGGCGATAAGCTTGGTGCCATCTACGATGCAGGCTTCTGGTATATGTTTGTCGGCGGAGGCATTCTCTATCTCCTTAGCGTGAAGATGGTTACAGATATGCTGGGACTTACGTTCACACTTCCTCCGGCAGCGGCAACAGTAGCCGGATGGATCGCGATTCTTGGTGCAATCGGTGTAGTATTTACCGGCGGCAGGGAGTCAAAGAGCTGGTTCAAGCGGATCTTGAAGGGGCTTTATGCGGCGTACGGTATCACGAGCTGGCTCAGTGATATTCTTTCGTACTCGAGACTGCTTGCACTTGGTCTTGCGTCATCCGTTATTTCGACCGTATTCAACAAGATGGGTTCGATGCTCGGCGGCGGTGTCGTCGGAGCGATCGTCTTCATCCTCGTTTTCGTGATCGGTCATACCATGAATATACTGATCAACGCGCTCGGCGCGTATGTACATACGAATCGTCTGCAGTATGTCGAGTACTTCGGCAAGTTCTATGAGGGCGGCGGACGTCCGATCGAGCCTTTTGGTCAGAAAACAGAATATTATAAAATCTTGGAGGCAAAATAATATGGAAAACCTTGGTGTAGTATTTGCACTTCTTGGCGCAGTTCTCGCAGCTCTCATGGCTGGTATCGGTTCTGCCATCGGCGTAGGCATCTGCGGTCAGTCCGCTGCCGGCGCAACCACAGAGGATCCGAACCTCTTCTCAAAGGTTCTCGTCCTTCAGCTTCTTCCTGGTACACAGGGTATCTACGGACTGCTGATCGCATTCGTAACACTCACACAGATCGGTGTCATGGGCGGCTCTGCCGAGATGTCGACCGCAAAGGGTCTCCTGTATCTCTGCGCATGTCTTCCGATGGCCTTTGTAGGTCTCTGGTCTGCCATCAATCAGGGCAAGGCATCTATCGCATCCATCGGCCTCGTCGTAAAGCGTCCGGATCAGTTTGGTAAAGCCATGATCTTCCCGGCCATGGTTGAGACCTATGCCATCCTCGCACTCCTGGTTTCCATTCTTTCTATTTTCGGCGTTTCCGCACTGAACATCTAATTGATTCTCATGACAATGCCTGCTTCAGCCGGCTGAAGCGAAAATTTATCTCTGCCGTAATAGAAAAGCAGCAGGGCGGCCACATGAAGAAAGCATTGGAAAAAGAAGCGTGGAAACTGAAAACTGGAAGGGAAGGAGAACCGGTATGACGGGACTTGAAAAGATACTCGAGGATATTAAAAAAGAAGCGGATACCGAGTCTCAGAAGATTCTCAAAGAAGCGGAGGCGAAGGCTTCCGTGATCAAGCAGGAAGCAGAGAAGGATGCGGCGGAGACGAAGAAAAAGGGCGAGGAAAAGCTTACCCGTGATCTTCAGATCGTCCGTGAACGCAATGAATCCTCCTCCCAGCTCCGCCGGTCACAGATGACGCTTAAGAAGAAGCAGGAGCTCATCGGCGAGACCGTTTCGAAGGCGAAGGAGCGGGTTCTTAGTCTTCCTGATGATGAGTATTTTAAGACGATTCTTAAGGTCGCGGATAGGAGTCTTGCGGCCGAAGAGGGTATCGTTTATTTCAATGAAAAGGATCTCCATCGTATGACGGAGGACTTTAAAGATCAGCTTCTTAAGCTCGCAGAAGAAAAGGGCGGAAAGCTCGAAATCTCTACGGAGCCCAGGAAGCTTGACGGTGGTTTCGTACTGCAGTACGGCGGGATCGAGGAGAACTGCTCCATCGATGCCATCTTTGCAACGGAATACGAGAGTTTACAGGATATCGTACAGAAGGCGATCTTCTAAATAAGATCCCGATTGATGTAATCCGGATTCAGTCTCTGAGTTCCTTTCGGGACGAAGGGCTTTAATGATAAAAAGAGAAAGGTTTCCGGAACTCGATCGTGATATTTTCTGACAGGTATCCTCAAAAGACAGGAGGAATACAATTTGTCTGATACAAATTATATATTCGCGGTCACTCGTATCCGTGGCAAGGAAAATCAGCTTTTGACCGAGGGCTTTATGCACCAGCTTGTGGAGGCAAAGGATGTTTCCGAGGTTGTGCGGCTGCTTCGCGACAAGGGCTGGGATACCGGCGGTACGGGAGACCCCGCGAAGATTCTGGAAGATGAAAGGGCAAAAACCTGGGATTTCCTTCGGGAGATTCTCAAGGAGGATATCCATAAGCTGGATGTTTTTCTGTATGCCCAGGACTACATGAATCTCAAATCCGCTGTGAAGGCGCAGAAGCTGAAGCATCCGTATGAGGGCATCTATGGTCCGGACGGGACGATTCCGGTTTCGAAGATTGTTTCCGCCGTCGAGAAAAAGCAGTTTGAGACGCTCCCGGGGGATTTCGGGAAGCTCGCGGCGGACGCGCTTGATACGTTTCTTCACACAGGCGACGGACAGCTCTCGGATGTGATGATTGACCGTGCGGCACTTGACAGCATTTATGCGGCTGGTAAGAAGTCGGGCAGTGATTTTCTGAAGCAGTACGCAGAGATTACAGTGGCAAGCGCGGATCTCAAGGTTGCACTACGTGCAGCGCACACGGGTAAGAATCGTGACTTCTATGAGAAGGCGCTCGCTGAGTGCAAATCCCTTGATAAGGCTACGCTCATTAAGGCGGCGGAACAGGGACCTGACGCACTTGCAGATTATCTGTCAATGACAGATTATGCAGGCGGCGTGGATGCGTTCCGCACCTCGATGTCAGCATTTGAGCGTTGGTGCGATAATCTCCTCATCGAGAAGATGAGACCGCAGAAGTATAACCCGTTTGGACTTGATCCGGTTGCAGCGTATGTACTGGCGCGTGAAAATGAAATTAAGTCGGTGCGTATCGTGCTGCTCGGCAAGGAAAACGGGCTTCCGGCTTCATTTATCGAGGAAAGGGTAAGGGAAATGTATGCGTAAAATAGCAGTGATGGGGGATCAGGATTCAATCTATGGTTTCGCAGCACTCGGCATGGAACCATTTCCTGTAACGAACCCGCAGGAGGGCGCAAGGAAGCTTCGTGAGCTCGCAGAGAGTGATTATGCGATCATTTATGTGACAGAAGCTTTAGGCGCACAGATCGAAAAGGAAATTGACAGCTACAGATCCAGCGAGCTTCCTGCAATCATCCTGATTCCGGGTGTCAGCGGCAATACCGGTCGTGGTATGGACGCTGTGAGGAAATCAGTGATCAAGGCAGTAGGCTCGGATATCGTGTTTAACAACAACTAAGGAGTAATCCATGAGTGAAGGTAAGATAAAGAAGGTTGCCGGACCGCTCGTCATCGCGACGGGCATGCGGGACGCAAACATGTCCGATGTGGTACGTGTTTCTGATCAGAAGCTGATCGGCGAGATCATCGAGATGCACGGGGATCAGGCATCCATTCAGGTTTATGAGGAGACATCGGGGTTAGGCCCTGGTGAGCCGGTTGTGTCCACCGGTGCACCGCTCTCCGTAGAGCTCGGACCTGGTCTCATCGGCTCTATCTATGATGGTATTCAGAGACCGCTCAACAAGATCATGGAGGCGACGAACTCGAATCTCCTCGCAAGAGGTGTCGATGTGCCGGCGCTTGACCGTGAAAAGAAGTGGAGCTTCACACCGACGGCACAGGTTGGTGATGAAGTGGTAGCCGGAGACATTCTCGGAACCGTACAGGAGACTGAGGTTGTGCTCCAGAAGATCATGGTACCGTACCGCGTATCCGGCAAGATCACGAAGCTCGAAGCCGGTGAATTTACGGTAACCGATCCGATCGCAGAGATCACCGATGCAGACGGCGAGGTTCATGAGGTGACCATGCTTCAGAAATGGCCGGTTCGTCAGGAGCGTCCGTATGCGAAGAAGCTTCCGCCGGATGTGCCAATGATTACAGGACAGCGTGTCATCGATACGTTCTTCCCGATCGCAAAGGGTGGTACGGCGGCTGTTCCGGGTCCGTTCGGCTCCGGCAAGACGGTCGTACAGCACCAGCTTGCAAAGTGGGCGGACGCCGATATCGTCGTATACATCGGCTGCGGCGAGCGTGGTAATGAGATGACGGATGTTCTTAATGAGTTTCCGGCTCTGAAGGATCCGAAGACCGGCAAGTCCCTGATGCAGAGAACGGTACTCATCGCAAACACATCGGATATGCCTTTCGCAGCACGTGAGGCATCCGTTTATACCGGTATTACGATCGCGGAATATTTCCGTGATATGGGTTATTCGGTAGCCCTGATGGCAGATTCCACATCAAGATGGGCCGAGGCACTCCGTGAGATGTCCGGTCGTCTCGAGGAGATGCCTGGTGAGGAAGGCTACCCGGCATATCTTGGATCTCGTCTCGCTGGCTTCTACGAGAGAGCAGGCCGCTGCATTTCTCTCGGTCATGAGGGCCGTGAAGGTGCGCTGTCCGTCATCGGCGCCGTATCGCCGGCCGGCGGTGATATTTCGGAGCCGGTTACCCAGGCGACGCTTCGTATCGTCAAGGTCTTCTGGGGACTCGATGCAAACCTTGCACACCAGAGACATTTCCCTGCAATCAACTGGTTGAATTCTTACTCGCTGTACCTTGACAGCTTTACAAAGTGGTTTGACAGCTCGGTATCCCCGGACTGGATGAAGGCGCGTATGCGTCTCATGGGACTTCTCCAGGATGAATCCGAGATTCAGGAAATCGTACAGCTCGTCGGTATGGATGCGATTTCCGTCGGCGATCGTCTGAAGCTTGAAGCAGCACGGTCCATCCGTGAGGACTTCCTCCATCAGAATGCATTTGATGATGTCGATACGTATTCGTCCACGACGAAGCAGCTTGATATGATGAAGCTGATCCTTCAGTTCTATGATGAGTCGAGGGACGCACTCCAGAAGGGCGTGAAGATCGATAAGCTTGCCGCGATGCCGGTAAGAGAGGAGATCGGACGTTTCAAGTATGTACCGGAGAAGGATCTCGACGAGAACTTTAAGAAGGTGACTGACGACCTCACAAAGGCTGTGGAAGAGCTTGTGAAGGAGAAGGAGGATGTCTGATGCCTAAGGAATATAGAACGATACAGGAAATTGCGGGTCCTCTGATGCTCGTACGGGGCGTCGAGGGTGTCCGCTATAATGAAATGGCTGAGCTCGAGCTTGCAAACGGCGAGAGACGTCGCTGTAAGGTCCTCGAAATCGATGGCTCGGATGCGCTGGTACAGCTGTATAACCCGGCTGCCGGCATTAACCTCGAATCCTCAAAGGTTCGTTTCCTCGGCCGCACGATGGAGCTTGGCGTATCCCCGGATATGCTCTCCCGTGTCTTCGATGGTATGGGTAACCCGATCGATGGAGGTCCGGATATTCTGCCGGAAAAGAGAATGGATATCAATGGTCTTCCGATGAACCCGGCTGCTCGTGCATACCCGCAGGAGTTCATTCAGACCGGTATTTCTGCAATCGATGGTCTTAATACGCTGGTTCGTGGACAGAAGCTTCCGATCTTCTCCGGCTCCGGTCTTCCGCATGCAAATCTTGCAGCACAGATCGCGAGACAAGCAAAGGTTCGCGGCACAAACGAGCAGTTCGCCGTTGTCTTCGCTGCCATGGGTATCACCTTCGAGGAAGCAAACTTCTTTCAGGAGTCTTTCCGTGAGACAGGTGCCATCGACCGTTCTGTCATGTTCATTAACCTCGCGAATGACCCGGCCGTCGAGCGTATCGCGACACCGCGACTTGCACTGACCGCAGCCGAGTATCTTGCGTTCGAGAGAGACATGCATGTTCTAGTCATTATGACAGATATCACGAACTACTGCGATGCCCTCCGTGAGGTTTCTGCCGCAAAGAAGGAGGTTCCGGGACGTCGTGGCTATCCTGGCTACATGTACACGGACCTTGCTTCTCTTTATGAAAGAGCAGGACGTCAGAAGGGGAAGAAGGGCTCCATCACACTGATCCCGATCCTTTCGATGCCTGAAGATGATATCACGCACCCGATCCCTGACCTGACCGGCTACATCACCGAGGGCCAGATCATCCTGTCGAGATCGCTGTATCGTAGAGGCATTAACCCGCCGATCGATGTACTGCCGTCGCTGTCTCGTTTGAAGGATAAGGGTATCGGTGAAGGCAGAACCCGTGAGGACCATGCTTCGACGATGAACCAGCTGTTTGCCGCTTATTCCCGTGGTAAGGACGCGAAGGAGCTCGAGGTTATCCTCGGTGAAGCCGCGCTGACTGACATGGATAAGAAGTACGCAGCGTTCGCAGATCTGTTCGAGGAGAAGTATATCAACCAGGGCTTCACGACGGACCGTTCCATCGAGGAAACGCTCGACATCGGCTGGGATCTCTTGAGAACGCTTCCGAGATCTGAGCTGAAGCGTATCTCGGATAAGATCCTTGATAAGTACTACGATAAGGACAAGGCGAAAGAAGCGACCAAGGCGTAATGCCAAGAAAGGTAAATCATGGCTACAACAACAGTTATGGCGACCAGAATGGAGCTGTCGCGGCTTAAGAGAAAACTCGTGACAGCCCGTCGTGGTCACAAAATGTTAAAGGATAAGCGTGATGAGCTGATGCGTCGTTTCCTGGAGCTTGTGAAGGAGAACCGGGAGCTTCGTGAGAAGGTCGAGAAATCGGTTGCCGCCGCAAACCAGAACTTCGTTCTGGCCAGGGCTTCGATGTCCGATGAGGCATTGAATAATGCCTTAATGGCGCCGAAGCAGGAGGTAACGCTCGATGCGACCACGAAGAATGTCATGTCGGTCGATGTGCCGGTATTTACGGTGAAGACGCGGACCTCGGATCCTTCTGATATTTATGCTTACGGCTATGCGTTTACGTCAGCCGATCTCGATGATGCGGTGAAGAGTCTCTCCGAGATTCTGCCGGATCTTCTCCGGCTTGCAGAGATCGAGAAGAGCTGCCAGCTCATGGCCGATGCCATCGAGGAAACGAGACGTCGTGTAAACGCCCTTGAGCATGTCACGATCCCGGAGACGGAGGAACTGATCCACTCGACGAGCGTTCGTCTCAGGTCCGCCTCATGAAGGTGAAGGACATGATGCTCGAGGACAAGCATCACTACGAGGACAAACCGGCCACGAACGCCGTGCCGGTGGAAGTCATCACGGAACCTTATACAGAATAATTGCGGACGGTCCTTCGAAGCGGCACTGTGGACAGGCGGTCGAATACGCCTCTGGGTACAGCACACCGGGTCTAAGGACTCCGACGCTAAGAAAAAGTCACAAAATGGGCCCTAAGAAGTTGCACGTTTTCGGCGGAACTCGGAGAGTTTTCCTGATGGGGAAAACTCTCCTCAAACACCCGCCGAAATCGCCAGGGAAGCTCCGGCAACTTCTAAGGGCCCATTTTGGATTTTTCTAAGTGTCTCCGTATAGACCCGGTGTGCTATACCCTGAGGCGTATTCGACCGCCTGCCCGCAGTGTCACTCCGAAGAACCTGTTTTCAAAATCCCTTGATGAAAGATGTCTTCTGGAGTAGAATCCCCGAAAAGGGAGGAAATGGACCATGGACTATTTCTATCTGATTTTGCAGACACTGCTGTTCAGCTTCGGGGGCATCACCATCAAGTATTCCGGCAATGCGTTTTCACCGTTCATGACCTCT